>NZ_JAAGOG010000338.1:0-5203 GCF_010747425.1 Nostoc sp. UIC 10630 | reverse complement strand
AACCAAAGATGCTCGCCGAAAAATGCAGCGTTTATATCCAAATATAACCTAGCAAAATTGCCTTGGCAGACTACTAGACGGGTCTTGGGTTTGAATTCCCCACTGCAATCTTTGATTCAGTGGCACTTATTTGGCGAGGGTCTGAATCCCCCACCAAATTCTTTCCTTCTGCCCTCTGCCTCCTTTTCAAGATATTCCGGGTGAATACAGTTTCCACCAGCTTATATGTCAAGAGGTAGTTAATGAGGAGAAACAGGAGTGACTATTTTTACCTCTTACTATGCAGGAGAAATCAGAGGTGAAGCCGTCTCCATCTCTCTATATCCTCCAAAAGGCTTTCAAGGCAAGCATTTACCTTTATTTGCTCCAACGCCAGAGCTACTGAAATGGTGGAAGTCTTCAGCCTCAGATACTAATGCTGAACAAGAATACACCCGCCAATTCCACAAAATTTTGCTTTGTAGGCAGCAGTTGATTGATATTTGGGTTACAAAACAGCAGCAAAACTCAAATGACATAACATTGTGCTGCTACGAAAAAACTGGCGATTTCTGCCATCGGCATCAAGTTGGACGTGAAGTTATCCAACGGTATCTGCCTAAACTTTGGGGCGGGGAAGTTGGGTTAGGAACTGTTACTAAGCAGAAAATGTCCACAAATTGTGGACAAAAAATCATACTCCCAGCCACATACCCACCCCAAGTATTGAGTCTGATCAAGAAATGTTATGAGTTGGGGTATTGTGTAAAGTGCGATCGCACCGAGTGCGGATACTACCAAGTTAGCCTCAATGAAGAAGACTTAGGTGTGTGGTCAGAATTGGGTATACTTGCTGTATTGTCCGGGTTGCAGGAGAAGTTTTACCGTGAGCGCCTAATTCCGTCAGTGGCTATGGCTGCAAAGGCAAGAGGTAAGAATAATCAGCAAGATATCAAGATGCCGTCGTGGGTTTTGATTAGGGATACTCAATCGGAGGTTTTAGCCCCAGTGGATCAGCCAGCAACAGAAGAGTTAAAGCCATCTCGTGCAGAAACATCTATTGTTGAGCAGATGAGTCTGCTATGACTCTTGTTCCGTCAAGCACTGATAAGACATGTAAGATACTGCCCTGAAAGCGAAGGTTCCGCCGCGCCCTTACCAAACCTTGAATAAATGGTCGCATGAGGCGATTGTTGCACGGTCAAATCTGCGACTGGAGCGTATGCAGAAACTTAGAGTTGCGGCGAATTCGGAGGAGAATCCGGGGGATGAATTCTTGCAGGAGTGTTGGAGTGATGACCCGGCTTTGTGGATTGTGATCAAGAAATTGCTGATGAAGCTTCCGCAGTGGGGGATTGCGATTGTTGATGGGGTGTTGCTTAGGTGGGATGAGTAGCGATCGCCATAAGATTAAAAATCCGACTTCTGAGGATATTACTAGCTGCATCGTATGTGGTAGTGGAACGTTGGGCTAAAGATATATCAGGTTTACGTCAAAATTATTCCACACATAGCCTAGATTACAACGAGGGATGATCGCCCTGTAAAAAACTATTTAATGTCATACGAAGTGAAGAGATAAAAAGTTGAGTATTCTTAATACTAATAACACCTTCGCCACCAACATAAGTTGAAAAAATATCGTCTGCTGGTTTATCAATATTTACCATACATCGGATAGTAAATTCTCCTTCATTTTCTGCTCTAAGCTGTCCTTGAAGAGCTTGAATTTGAAAGCAATTTCCATAAGATATAAAAACTTGTGATTGATAACCTAAGTCATTTTTCATGGCAGCAATATGCCATTCTAGGTATTGAATCAATTTTTCTAAGTCTTTCATGTAAATGTAAGTGGCAATTGATCTGATAGAGATTTCTCCATGACTAGGATTTAAAATGAATTCCGTGATTATACCAAGACAGTCTTTAGAGGAATCCAAACTTTGAAGATAAAATACCAATTCAAAGCCAGAAGTTTTTAGGATACATTTTTGTCTCATATTCAAGAAAATCTTAGGTTATTTCGGTCATATATAGGAATCATACTTGAATCTTGCTAAGTATACTGAGAAAGAAACCTTTGTATGGTAAGCTTCTAACCCATTTGGTTTTTCAGAAGTCAAATATGAGTCCTATAATGTGTTGAAGTGTGTAATTACACGGCTTGATTTTTTGTAGCTTCACTATTTATTGAACTTAATATTATCTTGACAAAAATTATGGCCAATTCCAACCATTATTAGCTCCCATGTTTGATAACTCTGAACTTGTTTTACCCGTCATGGCAGTAACGATTAAGTTTTCTTGTTCATTGATCACAGCCAAGTCAAAAGTGCCATTGTTGTTGTTCCTAATGTAAACTTTAGCTCCATCATTTTGAATTCTATTGCTTGTAGCTTGTGCGACAATATTATCTACCTCTACGAGTGGATCAACACCATGTCTGGTAAGACTATCAAATATCGCGTGATTTGAGAATTTCAATCCACTTAACGTCGTGAGTTCATAATCGGCTCCACTGTTTAGTCTTTCTAGCTCCGCCCAAGGATCTTCATCACCACAATAAGTATTATGAACCAGAATCCCCAAATCTGAAACAAAGTAGGTTGGGATGCCTTCAACCTTAAAGTTGTAAACGTTAAACTGCCCAAAGCGTTTCTCAACCCTATCAACATCAATAACTCTGCCATCTTCAGTTTGCAGTAATGACCCTACTTGCAAGTCTTTAGCTTCCACCCAACCCTTATCAGGTATCCAGAAAGGATGTTCCCCAGTGGTAGAAATTACCTCGCCATCAACATACAAGTCAACCAACGCAGTAGTTTCACGTATAAATGTTTCTAACACCTGCCGTGCTTCAATCTCCCCTGGTGTAGTTGGGTCATCAGCGATTACCCAATCACCAACCTTAATATCCTCAATATTCTTTTCACCCTCAGTGGTCAGAATTTCTGTGCCAGCAACAAAGCAATTCTTAATTTGGGTTTCTACATTTCCAGCGCCCTTTTTCAAGACATCATCTACACCTTCAGCACCTTCTTTAATTGCTTTATTAGCAGCAAAAAACTTCATGCTACCTAAGATTGCCCCAGCAAAAGGTACATAGGCTAGTAAATTCCAAGCATCCTCTCGTTCAAACTTACCGTTATCTTGGTAACTTTGGTAAAGGTTATTAGTAGCTTGAGCAGCACCATAGACATCTAAAGCAGTATCTATACGAGATACCCACTGGAGAGGGCCAACCGCAGTCTTTGCCCAGGTAGCGGCTTTCATCCCTGTCAAGAAGGACACGCCAATCCCAGTAACATTACCAGCGTTATAGAGCATGGCGTGTTTTGGTTCAATCTTCTGTCCAGTAGTGAATTCATATACATCAGTTAAGAAACCACCAGATACACCACTGGCAAAACCTGCCCCCCATTCGCCAAACATACCCAGGATTTCTTCGCCACTTGCACCATTAGCCGCAGCCCCAGCAATGTAGCCAACTCCAAAACCAATACCGCTAAATGTAGCTAGTTGCCCTGCAAGAGTAACAGCAGCCATTGCATCTCCCAAAGTGAAATACCCACTGGGGTCGGTATATCTGACAGGGTTAGCATGAGCATATTGGTAATCATGCTGACTGTAGGGGTCGTTTAAGTATCCAGGAAACTCATCCTTGGAGATAAACCGTCCCAAACTGGAGTCATAATACCTCGCTCGTAGATAATCCAACCCAGTTGCAGCATCCCGTTGTTCACCCGCAAACCCGAAGGAATTGCCGAAAGTACCATCAGTATTCAACAACTCCCCAAAGGCATCATAGGTGTAGCGGTCGGTAATCAAACCAACATTATCAGTAATTAGCCTAGTCGAACCCAATCCATCAGTGTGGTAAAAACCTTCTCGACCATCATGACGCGATCGCACCAATCCCATACCTAATGTATAATCAGTCGTGATTTGCCCGGACTCGTCATATTCCATCAAAACTTGGGGTAAATCCCAAATCGGTGCAGCCAAGTAATTTGTTCTTACCCCATCAGAAATACTAGCAACACGGCTACCAAAGGCATCGTAGATATACTGCTGCTGAGAAGTCCCACTATTGACCCCAATCAGGCGATTTTCCCCGTCATTAATCCAATCGTAGTTAATTGTCTGGCTGCCATTAGCACGTTGTTTGAGTGAACCGTTATTATCGTAAGTAAAGTTTGTAACTACGCTACCGATTGTTGTATCCTTGAGTCGATTATTGGCATCATAGGTGTAGGTAGTTAAACCTTCTGTGGAATCAGTTTTGCTTAAACGATTACCTGCTAAATCATAGGAATAGCCAAAAGTGCGGTTTCCTGCTGTGGCATCAGTAATTTTTTCTTCAGTCAGGCGATAGAGCGAATCGTAAGTATAATCAACACTGCGACCAGAATATTCTTCGACTTTCTTACGATTGCCGACTGCATCAAGGGTATATTTAAAGTCAGAGAATATTGTACCTGTGACATTCTTGGTAGTTACTTGAGTCAGGCGATCGCGTGTATCATATTGCCGTGATTCAACAGAACCGTTAGCCAACTTTGTTTGAATTAAATTGCCAACAGCATCATAATCATAATCTGCTAGGAGTCGCGTGCCATCTTTAACAGTATCCAAACGATTCAATTTATCGTAACCGTAGCTAGTGGTTCCTGCTTCTGTTGTCAAAGATGTAACATTGCTTAACAGGTCATAGCCGTAGCTAACAAATTGTTGATCGGGTTGAATAATTTTGGATAAGCGATCGCGCTGGTCATAGTTATACTGCGTTACGCCGCGTCTGCTGCTGAAAATGAATTTTCTCTAAATTCTGCGATGTCTGCGGTGGGCGTAGCCATCGCTAATCAAACTCAGGGGCAGGTAGAACAGGGTTATTCTGCTACGTTGTTAGTTGAAAATTCAGTTTCAGGTGAAGAAGTCAAAGCAATTCATGAAGGCGAAAGTTCCGCCGCGCCCGTCACTGAAAAGTGGTCGCATGAGGCGATTGTTGCGCGGTCAAATATGCGACAGTCACGGATGCAGAAACTTCAAGTTGCAGCGAATTCGGGGCAGAATCCGGGGTTTGAGTACTTGCAGGAGTGCTGGAATGATGATCCGGCTTTGCAGATTGTGAGCAAGAAGTTGCTGGTGAAGTTTCCGCAGTGGGGGATTGCAGTTGTTGATGGGGTGTTGATTGAGCGGGAGGAGTAGCGCGATCACTGACTTT
>NZ_JAAGOG010000337.1:0-5204 GCF_010747425.1 Nostoc sp. UIC 10630 | reverse complement strand
ACGATCTGTAGCTGGTCTGAGAGGACGACCAGCCACACTGGGACTGAGACACGGCCCAGACTCCTACGGGAGGCAGCAGTGGGGAATTTTGGACAATGGACGCAAGTCTGATCCAGCCATGCCGCGTGCGGGAAGAAGGCCTTCGGGTTGTAAACCGCTTTTGTCAGGGAAGAAAAGGTTCTGGTTAATACCTGGGACTCATGACGGTACCTGAAGAATAAGCACCGGCTAACTACGTGCCAGCAGCCGCGGTAATACGTAGGGTGCAAGCGTTAATCGGAATTACTGGGCGTAAAGCGTGCGCAGGCGGTTATGCAAGACAGATGTGAAATCCCCGGGCTCAACCTGGGAACTGCATTTGTGACTGCATAGCTAGAGTACGGTAGAGGGGGATGGAATTCCGCGTGTAGCAGTGAAATGCGTAGATATGCGGAGGAACACCGATGGCGAAGGCAATCCCCTGGACCTGTACTGACGCTCATGCACGAAAGCGTGGGGAGCAAACAGGATTAGATACCCTGGTAGTCCACGCCCTAAACGATGTCAACTGGTTGTTGGGAGGGTTTCTTCTCAGTAACGTAGCTAACGCGTGAAGTTGACCGCCTGGGGAGTACGGCCGCAAGGTTGAAACTCAAAGGAATTGACGGGGACCCGCACAAGCGGTGGATGATGTGGTTTAATTCGATGCAACGCGAAAAACCTTACCTACCCTTGACATGTCTGGAATCCTGAAGAGATTTGGGAGTGCTCGAAAGAGAGCCAGAACACAGGTGCTGCATGGCCGTCGTCAGCTCGTGTCGTGAGATGTTGGGTTAAGTCCCGCAACGAGCGCAACCCTTGTCATTAGTTGCTACGAAAGGGCACTCTAATGAGACTGCCGGTGACAAACCGGAGGAAGGTGGGGATGACGTCAGGTCATCATGGCCCTTATGGGTAGGGCTACACACGTCATACAATGGCCGGGACAGAGGGCTGCCAACCCGCGAGGGGGAGCTAATCCCAGAAACCCGGTCGTAGTCCGGATCGTAGTCTGCAACTCGACTGCGTGAAGTCGGAATCGCTAGTAATCGCGGATCAGCTTGCCGCGGTGAATACGTTCCCGGGTCTTGTACACACCGCCCGTCACACCATGGGAGCGGGTTCTGCCAGAAGTAGTTAGCCTAACCGCAAGGAGGGCGATTACCACGGCAGGGTTCGTGACTGGGGTGAAGTCGTAACAAGGTAGCCGTATCGGAAGGTGCGGCTGGATCACCTCCTTTCTAGATAGATCGCGCCTCGTCAGTACCTCGGTATTGGCAGAGCAAGATCACACTAAAGAGCGAAAGCTCAAGCACTTTGCTTTAAGCGCCCACACTTATCGGCTGCACACAACAGTGAGTGAAATTGCGTGAGCCTGTTGAGCTGGCCTCGACAGGCTGACGACAACAACAGAGTTCATGCGCATGGTTCGCGTGGGTCTGTAGCTCAGTCGGTTAGAGCACCGTCTTGATAAGGCGGGGGTCGCTGGTTCGAATCCAGCCAGACCCACCACGGCAAATCGTCAGATTTGAACCCGGGGGATTAGCTCAGCTGGGAGAGCACCTGCTTTGCAAGCAGGGGGTCGTCGGTTCGATCCCGTCATCCTCCACCAGTTTCATTCATTCAGTTGGTAAACCTTAGCGAATAGCATTGTTCGCTGAGGTTTACCAGCTCTGGTCTGCAAAGATCGGCTGTTGTTCTTTAACAATTTGTAGAGTCGAATCAGCGCTGCTAGCGGAAAGCAAGATCTCGTAAAGGGGATTGAGCACCGTGCCGCTAGCAGCATTTTGATTGCGTCAAACATAGACTTCAACTAAGCAAGAAATTGATTAGGTATGAAGAACGGCGTAACGCGTGAATACTCAAATAACACACGAATGAAACAAGATTCGTGTGAGTCCTTGACGACAGTGCAGTCAGCGCTGTCAAAGTTATAGGGTCAAGTGACTAAGTGCATGTGGTGGATGCCTTGGCGATTACAGGCGACGAAGGACGTGATAGCCTGCGATAAGCTTCGGGGAGCTGGCAAATTAGCTTTGATCCGGAGATTTCCGAATGGGGAAACCCACTCCGCAAGGAGTAACTCTGACTGAATACATAGGTCATTGTGGCGAACCGGGTGAACTGAAACATCTCAGTAGCTCGAGGAAAAGACATCAACCGAGATTCCGAAAGTAGTGGCGAGCGAAATCGGAGTAGCCCTCGCGTTTTAGCAGTTTGTATATCAGAACGGAATGGAAAGTCCGGCCACAGCGGGTGATAGCCCCGTATGAGAAATGCAGATTGTGGAACTAGGCGCGAATAGAGTAGGGCGGGACACGTGAAATCCTGTCTGAATATGGGGGGACCATCCTCCAAGGCTAAATACTCGTAATCGACCGATAGTGAACAAGTACCGTGAGGGAAAGGCGAAAAGAACCCCGGGAGGGGAGTGAAATAGATCCTGAAACCGCATGCATACAAAAAGTAGGAGCCCGTAAGGGTGACTGCGTACCTTTTGTATAATGGGTCAGCGACTTACATTCAGTGGCGAGGTTAACCGAATAGGGAAGCCGTAGAGAAATCGAGTCCGAATAGGGCGAATAGTCGCTGGGTGTAGACCCGAAACCAAGTGATCTATCCATGGCCAGGATGAAGGTACCGTAACAGGTGCTGGAGGTCCGAACCGACTAGTGTTGCAAAACTAGCGGATGAGCTGTGGATAGGGGTGAAAGGCTAAACAAACTTGGAAATAGCTGGTTCTCTCCGAAAACTATTTAGGTAGTGCCTCAAGTATTACCATCGGGGGTAGAGCACTGTTTAGGCTAGGGGGTCATGGCGACTTACCAAACCTATGCAAACTCCGAATACCGATGAGTACAGCTTGGGAGACAGAGCACCGGGTGCTAACGTCCGGACTCAAGAGGGAAACAACCCAGACCGCCAGCTAAGGTCCCCAAAATTGGCTAAGTGGGAAACGAAGTGGGAAGGCTAAAACAGTCAGGATGTTGGCTTAGAAGCAGCCATCATTTAAAGAAAGCGTAATAGCTCACTGATCGAGTCGTCCTGCGCGGAAGATGTAACGGGGCTAAGCCAGTTACCGAAGCTGCGGATGTGCAATTTATTGCACGTGGTAGGAGAGCGTTCTGTAAGCCTGTGAAGGTGGGTTGTGAAGCCTGCTGGAGGTATCAGAAGTGCGAATGCTGACATGAGTAGCGTTAAAGGGGGTGAAAAGCCCCCTCGCCGAAAGCGCAAGGTTTCCTACGCAACGTTCATCGGCGTAGGGTGAGTCGGCCCCTAAGGCGAGGCAGAGATGCGTAGCTGATGGGAAACAGGTCAATATTCCTGTACCGATCAATAGTGCGATGTGGGGACGGAGAAGGTTAGCTCAGCCAACTGTTGGATATGTTGGTTCAAGCGTGTAGTCGTATCCCTTAGGCAAATCCGGGGGAATTAGATGAGGCGTGATAACGAGTCTGCTTGCAGACGAAGTGAGTGATACCCTGCTTCCAAGAAAAGCCACTAAGCTTCAGCTATTGACGACCGTACCGCAAACCGACACTGGTGCGCGAGATGAGTATTCTAAGGCGCTTGAGAGAACTCTGGAGAAGGAACTCGGCAAATTGACACCGTAACTTCGGAAGAAGGTGTGCCTTTAGTAGGTGAGCCATTTACTTGGTAAGCCCAATGAGGCCGCAGAGAATCGGTGGCTGCAACTGTTTATTAAAAACACAGCACTCTGCAAAGACGAAAGTCGACGTATAGGGTGTGACTCCTGCCCGGTGCTGGAAGATTAAATGATGGGGTGCAAGCTCTTGACTGAAGTCCCAGTAAACGGCGGCCGTAACTATAACGGTCCTAAGGTAGCGAAATTCCTTGTCGGGTAAGTTCCGACCTGCACGAATGGAGTAATGATGGCCACACTGTCTCCTCCAGAGACTCAGCGAAGTTGAAATGTTTGTGATGATGCAATCTCCCCGCGGAAAGACGGAAAGACCCCATGAACCTTTACTGTAGCTTTACATTGGACTTTGAAC
Source organism: Nostoc sp. UIC 10630 (assembly GCF_010747425.1). Classification (NCBI taxonomy): domain Bacteria; kingdom Bacillati; phylum Cyanobacteriota; class Cyanophyceae; order Nostocales; family Nostocaceae; genus Nostoc; species Nostoc sp. UIC 10630. The sequence continues at coordinate 1,170 of NZ_JAAGOG010000337.1, read as the reverse complement.
AGATCTGTGTAGGATAGGTGGGAGGCTTTGAAACCAGGACGCTAGTTTTGGTGGAGCCAACGTTGAAATACCACCCTGGTGTGTTTGAGGTTCTAACCTTGGCCCGTTATCCGGGTCGGGGACAGTGTATGGTGGGCAGTTTGACTGGGGCGGTCTCCTCCCAAAGTGTAACGGAGGAGTTCGAAGGTACGCTAGTTACGGTCGGAAATCGTGACGATAGTGCATTGGCATAAGCGTGCTTGACTGCGAGACTGACAAGTCGAGCAGGTACGAAAGTAGGACAAAGTGATCCGGTGGTTCTGTATGGAAGGGCCATCGCTCAACGGATAAAAGGTACTCTGGGGATAACAGGCTGATACCGCCCAAGAGTTCATATCGACGGCGGTGTTTGGCACCTCGATGTCGGCTCATCTCATCCTGGGGCTGTAGCCGGTCCCAAGGGTATGGCTGTTCGCCATTTAAAGAGGTACGTGAGCTGGGTTTAAAACGTCGTGAGACAGTTTGGTCCCTATCTTCCGTGGGCGCTGCAAGATTGAGAGAGCCTGCTCCTAGTACGAGAGGACCGGAGTGGACGCACCTCTGGTGTATCGGTTGTCACGCCAGTGGCATTGCCGAGTAGCTAAGTGCGGAAGAGATAACCGCTGAAAGCATCTAAGCGGGAAACTCGTCTCAAGATGAGTCTTGCCGGGGCCTTGAGCCCCCTGAAGGGTCGTTCGAGACCAGGACGTTGATAGGCTGGGTGTGGAAGCGCAGTAATGCGTTAAGCTAACCAGTACTAATTGCCCGTGAGGCTTGACCCTATAACTTTGAGAGTCTGTGCAAGCAGCATGTCTCAAGGTGAGTGTTCAAGTTATGTCGTTCTTCGAAGCTACGAAGACGCAATCAAATCAAGCTGATTCCGCTGCAAGTATTAAATACTTGTAGTGTGCAGATTAGGCATCGCCTAAGTTCTGCTGACTCTACGAATTGGGTTTGTTGACCTCGTCAACAGACCAACCAGTCAAGCCTGACGACCATAGCGACTTGGTCCCACTCCTTCCCATCCCGAACAGGACAGTGAAACGAGCCAGCGCCGATGATAGTGCGGATTCCCGTGTGAAAGTAGGTCATCGTCAGGCTATTTACCCCCTCAAAACCCCTCCAGCTCAGGCTGCGAGGGGTTTTGTTTTT
>NZ_JAAGOG010000336.1:0-5212 GCF_010747425.1 Nostoc sp. UIC 10630 | reverse complement strand
CCCTCTCCCCCTTCCCCCTGCCTCTTTGTTGACGGCTCCCATGAACGTGAATTAGGAGAAAGAACTGTGAAATTACACTGGTTACTACCCAGCACTATTGGAACTATCTTCATGCTATCGTCGCCTGTAATGGCTGCGAGACTTGAATCTTGGCGCTTTGATGCCAATCAAAACAGGCTGGAAATTAATACTGTGGGAGCAGTTCAACCCCAGGCACAATTAATTTTCAACCCCACTCGGCTGGTAATTGATTTGCCAGGAACTACATTTGGCCGTCCGCAGCTAACCCAACAGGTGGGCGGTGGAATTCGCTCAATCAGGGTTGGGCAGTTTGATACAGAAACAACACGCATAGTTGTAGAACTGGCACCTGGTTATACTTTAGACCCCAAACGCGTCCAATTTGTTGGGACAGCTGGTGATCGCTGGACAGTGCAATTACCTAGACCAGAAGTTGATCGAGTAGCCTCATTTCCCGCCTCACCTCCCAGAAGTGCTTACACTGTCGTTACCCCAGACTCTGAGCGGCAACCTAGTATTTCAAGAGTTGCCACTACTACACGCGGGGCGACTCAAATTGAGGGCTTGACAGTAACAGGCGATGGGTTGTTCCTCCGTACCAGTGGTGGCAATCCGAGGATTAAGACAATTCGCAGCCGCGATCGCGCTAGTATCTTCATAGATGTTTCTGATGCATCTTTATCACCACGTCTGGCGCAACAGAATAATCAGCCTGTTAACAAACATGGTATTAGCCGCGTCGAATTCACCCAACTACAAAACCAAGCTCCTATTGTTCGCTTGACTTTGCGGGTAGATAAAAATAGTCCAGATTGGCAAGCCAGTAATAGTAACAGTGATGGTTTGGTGGTTCTGCCTAGTCGCGTTGTTAGATTGCCTGGAAGTAGTAATTCGGACAATCAATCACAACCACCCTCCTTCCCTAGCAGACTATCTGCTGTTAACAACTCCCCAGCAACCATTGAGTCTGTGCAACTGGCTGATAATGGCAGACAGCTGCTGATTAGAGCCGACCAAACTTTATCTGCTACGGGAACCTGGGATAGATCATCCGGTGTGTTCCGCGTCACAATTAATAATGCCAAGTTAGCTCCCAGAGTTACAGGCCCTACTTTTGCCCCAAATAGCCCCATTCTTCGGGTACGTCTGCAACCCCAAGCAGCCAACACAGTCGTTGTTTTAGTTCAACCAGCACCTGGAGTACAACTCGATCAACCCCAGCAAATCGGCGACCAGCTTTTGGCTATACCAATACAAGGTTCTCGTCGGATTGTTTCCCTTCCCGGAAGACCGCCCTTTGCTTTACCTGGGCTACCACCACCAAACCGGGGGCCATTCCCAGACCCAAACAATCCCAATCCCCAGCCCCAATTCCAGCCACAGCGCCGAGTTCCCAATGGACGAGTGGTAGTCATTATTGACCCAGGACATGGCGGTAAAGACTCAGGAGCAGTGGGCATTGGGAGAGTACTCGAAAAGGATATTATTTTACCTATTAGCAAAAGGATAGCTCAGGTTTTGCAGCAAAATGGCGTACAAGTCGTTATGACGCGGGATTCTGACTATTTCGTCACCCTTCCCGGACGGGTGCAATTAGCAGAGCGAGCTAACGCTGATGTATTTGTTAGCATCCACGCTAATTCGGCTGGTGCAAGTCGTCCAGATGTCAGTGGCTTGGAAACGTATTATTACGACAGTGGTTTGGGTCTAGCTCGCATTGTCCATAACAGTATTCTCCAAAGCGTAAATGTCAGAGATCGGGGAGTGCGGCGAGCAAGATTTTATGTCCTCAGAAAAAGTTCCATGCCTTCTATTCTTGTAGAAACAGGTTATTTGACTGGTCGAGATGATATGGCTAAACTCAGAAGCTCCGCTTACCAAAATCAAATGGCAGATGCGATCGCTCGTGGCGTTCTTCAGTATTTAAAGAGAAGATAAGTAATTTAGTCGAAATTATTGAGTAAATACATCTAATCTTTACCATGTTTATCCAATTTAGTAGTAAAACCAATTTAAGTATTATTGCGGCGGGACAAGAGTAGCATCTTTGCTATTGTCATCTGATGCTTTACAAGTCAAATTTATCTAGGCTAATGGATAGCATGGCAAAATCAGAGGAGCGTGCTATATTTTACGCCATTAGCTGTGTCTTAATAACAGCGTAATACTCAAGTGTGTGCGGTGATGGTGTGAGGATTTGCCAATATATTGAAATTTTGACGGCTCCCATGAATGTGAATCAGGAGAAAAGACTGTGAAATTACGCTGGTTACTATCCAGTACTATTGGAACTATCTTCATGCTATCGTCGCCCGCAATGGCTGCGAAACTTGAATCTTGGCGTTTTGATGTCAATCAAAACAACCTAGAAATAAATACTGTAGGGAATGTTCAACCCCAAGCACAATTAATTTTTAACCCCACTCGTTTGGTAATTGATTTACCAGGAACGACATTTGGCCGTCCGCAGCTAACCCAACAGGTGGGCGGTGCAATTCGCGCTATCCGTGTTGGGCAGTTTGACGAACAAACAACGCGCATAGTCGTTGAACTGACCCCTGGTTATACTTTAGACCCCAAGGGTGTACAATTTGTTGGTAGAACTGGCGATCGCTGGATGGTGCAATTACCCACGCCAGTAGCCGAAAATGTTCCCTCAAAAAATACTGGTGGGCAACAACAAGCTATAGCAACACAACCTTCACCGAGAACATCTTCATCTGTGTTCTCACCAAGAGATATTTACAACGTGGTGAGAACAAGCCCTATTTATCCACCTAAAAACGGAATGCTTGCCGCCAGGGTAACTCAAATTGAGAACTTACAAGTTACAGGTGATGGTTTTTTCATCCGTACCAATGGTGGTAATCCTCAGATTCAGGTAAATCGTAGCAACGATCAAAGAGAAATTAACATCGACATTGCCAGCGCTACTTTATCACCAAGTCTAGAGCAACGCGATTTGTCGATTAATCGTTATGGTGTCAGCCGTATTCAGTTCAGCCAACTACAAACAAGTCCATCTGCTGTTCGCATGACTTTACAGGTGGATGAAAATAGTCAAAATTGGCGAGCAACTAATAGTAACAGTAGTGGTTTTGTGCTTCTGCCCAGTCGTGGCATTGCCCAGTTCCCTGGAGGTAATAGTAATAGTCCACGCCCCATAGCATCTAGTACAGCGACTATAGAGTCTGTGCAACTGGCTAATAATGGCACACAACTGCTGATTAGAGCAGACCAAGCTTTATCTGCAACAGGAGGCTGGGATAGAACCTCTGGTCTGTACCGCATTACCATCAACAATGCTCGGTTAGCTCCCAAAGTCACAGGCCCAACTTTTAATTCTAATAGCCCTATCCTGCGAGTCCGCCTGCAACCCCAAGAATCTAATACAGTTAACGTCTTGGTTCAGCCAGCAGCCGGAGTGCAAATTGGTGAACTTAACCAAGTTGGCGACCAGCTTTTGGCTCTAGAATTACAACGCTCTGGTAGCGTTACGCAGCAGCCCATTGATTTACCGCCTTTATCGCCAAACCAAGGTCAATTCCCCAATCCCATAGATAATCCCCGTCCTATATCTCAACCAAAGCCGCGCCCCTCAGTTCCAAGAGGGAAATTACTAGTTGTGATTGACCCAGGACATGGTGGAAAAGACTCAGGCGCTCCCGGTTTAGGTGGGCTTTTAGAAAAGGATGTAATTCTGCCTATTGGTAAAAGGGTAGCAGCAATTTTAGAGCAAAATGGTGTACAAGCGGTACTAACGCGGGATGCTGACTTTTTCGTAGAACTTCAGGGACGGGTAGAAATTGCCGAGCGAGTTAATGCAACTGCGTTTGTCAGCATTCACGCTAATTCTGTTGATAATCGCCCGGATGTGAATGGCTTAGAAGTATATTATTACGATAGCGGTTATGCTCTGGCGGAAGCGGTTCGCAATACCATTCTGCAAAACATCGGTACAATCAAAGACCGGGGAACCCGCAAAGCCAGATTCTACGTTCTCAGAAAAAGCTCTATGCCTTCGATTTTAGTAGAAACAGGTTATATGAGTGGTCGAGAAGACAATCCCAGATTGGCATCACGAGAGTATCAAAATCAGATGGCAGATGCGATCGCTCGTGGCATCCTAAAATACTTACAGCGTTAGCATAGTACAAATTACTATTAAAAGGTGGTATTTAGAATCCTTTGGCGTGCAGAATTTAGTGGTCAATTAGCCGATTGTCTGCTAAATTCTGTATTTTAAATCCCAAAACCTAAATTAATATCAGCCTGTGTATTCATCTTCGATCTTTGAAGCGAATCTAGACGATTTTTCTGCTCAAGAACCCCAATGTGCCCCAATTGGCATCTTTGACAGTGGTGTGGGTGGATTGACAGTACTGCGACAAATATATCGGCAACTCCCCAATGAATCAATTGTTTACTTTGGGGATACAGCCCGACTTCCTTATGGAATTCGTTCACAAGCAGAAATTTTACAATTTACGCGCGAAATTCTTACCTGGCTACAACAGCAGCAGGTAAAAATGGTAATTATGGCTTGCAACACCAGTTCTGCCCTAGCCCTAGAAACCGTTCGTCAAGAATTCAACATCCCCATTTTGGGAGTAATTCTACCGGGTGCAAAAGCTGCGGTGCAGCAAGGAAAACGCATTGGTGTAATTGCCACTCCAGCTACGGCGAAAAGTAATGCTTATAAGCACGCCATCCTCGAAATTGCTCCTGACGTTCAAGTCTGGCAAGTTGGATGTCCAGAGTTTGTGCCACTCATTGAGCAAAACCGGATTCACGACCCTTACACTGCTGAAGTGGCACGAGCCTACTTAGAGCCTTTACTAGAGCAAGAAATTGATACCTTAGTTCATGGCTGTACCCATTATCCCCACCTTACACCAGTATTGCGATCGCTCCTTCCCTCTCAAGTCAAGCTAGTTGACCCAGCTGTTCATGTCGTGGCAGCTTGTGCCCAAGAGTTAGACTTGCTAGGCTTAAAAAATACTCACCCCCCACTACCAACTCGTTTCGCCGTTAGCGGGTGTCCACAACAATTTTCCCAGTCAGGAGTGCAATGGCTAGGTTATACCCCGATGGTTGAAGAGGTCTGCTTTACTGATAGCGCTATTTCCCAACTTCTTTGAAGGAGGCCCCCGGCCGCCTTCAAAGAAGTTGGGAAAAAGCGCAATGAGAA
>NZ_JAAGOG010000434.1:0-1436 GCF_010747425.1 Nostoc sp. UIC 10630 | reverse complement strand
GGTTCTTCGGTTACTTTTATGGAGAATTAATAGAAAAGTGCCAGTTTAATAAACTGCGTAATCTAAAATTTCTAAAGTTACGAAAGCCATACCCAAGTCTTTTAATTAACTTGAGTTTATTATTAATTCCTTCTACAGTACCATTGGTAGTTCTGCCATCAAAATAACCGACTATTTCCCCAAACCATCTCACCATTGTCCCTAGACTTTTCGGGAAGTATGAACGTGCATCATACATCCAATCTAATAATTTTGTTATGCTATCTCCCCAAGATTTAGTGGTTTCAAATATCTGGCGAAATTGTTCTTTAAGTGCGTGCATTTTAGCGAGAGTCGGCGATACCTTTAACACGGAGTTTAATTTTGATTTTTGCTTGTCATTTAAAGAACATTCATTTTTAATTAAACTATATTTGCTTTTACTTAATGCCTCTAGTATGCGAGATTTTTCGGATTTATCTTTTAAGGATATTGCTGCTTTCTTCTCAGTTTTACGCATCCTATCTAATTCATCATTTACTTGTTTCATCACATGAAACCTGTCAGCAGTTATGTTAGCATTTGGCATTAAATCTTCTACTAAACTTTTATAAGGCGACCAGAGATCAATACTCACTTCTTCTATTTGATTAAGTACTTCAAATCCCCAGCCAGCAATTACTTCACGGATATCTTCTATTCGTCGTGATTGCACTATTTCAATTGGCTTATGAGTATCTAAATCCACTAATACTGCTAAGTAGTTTCCTTGCCCTTTAACTAAAGCTATTTCATCTATTCCTAACTTTTTTACCTGACTTAAGTTAATATTTAATATTTGTGACACAAGATTATTTAACATTGATTCTACTTCTTCATCACTCAATCCATTCCTTTCGGCAACACTATGAATGTTACTATTTAATACTTGTTGTACTATGTCTGTTGCTAATCTTTTTGTATATCCTTTACTTTTATCTACAAAATCTAGTTTCTCACTAAAAACTTTTTTACATTTATGACATTTGAACTGGCGACGATTTATTTTTAAGAGTACTGGCTTTTTACTCCAAGGTAAATCATGAATCATCCGCCAATGATTTTGATGTATACTCTGAGTAATTTGCCCACAAAATGGACAAGTCGAATAGTTAAAGCTTTTTTCTATCGTTATAATTATTTCTTCCCCTTCAATTTCTTGAAAATCTAATACTTTCATATCGGGCAGATTCAGGATTTGCTCTACAGTAAATTTCATAGCGATACTTACGGCACACTGCGTGAACGCCTTAAATTTTACTGTGTTATATTATAAATCATGCTGATTGGATTATTTTACTATACGTGAAACGGCTGTAATACTTATACAGTATATATTTCAAGGATTAGCATTATTAAAAGGTAGTTACTAAAATTTACTGAAATTTAGTAACTACCATAAAAGTACCGGAAGAACC
>NZ_JAAGOG010000335.1:0-5270 GCF_010747425.1 Nostoc sp. UIC 10630 | reverse complement strand
AGCGGCTAATCCCTCTAAGCCTTGTTGGGCTTGATTTATAGCCAACGAATCGCACCATCGGGATCTCCTCGATGGCTCCAGCGTTAGAAGTTTACTTGCCGCCACTCCGGGTTAGCTCCGGCTACTTTTCCCGGTGGTACTTCAGTTTTGGTTCGTTGAATTAGTTTGCATCCCTTTTGGCAGTCGGCTTAAAGACTCAGTATACTGAGTAAAATTTAAGTCGAATTTTTCTAGCTATTTTCTCATCTAGAACTTAAAATAGTCGTTAATACTGTTTGCGGGACTTTGGTGCGACTTCCGAACCTAGCCTGTAACGCTATCCTAGCTTGTCGTGTCGTCATTCCCCGAACAGTACCCCCAAAGAAAAGGGTGTTGGGGATAGGGGGTAGGGTGTTGGGGAAGAAGTGATGCAATATTCTTCACGAATGGCACGCTTGATAAGCGTAAATTCCTGGTATTTCTGGGTTTTGCGTGTAGGGTGTGGGGAATTAAGAATGTGTTGAACTGCTTGATGTACCGCATTTAATTGTCTTAAACACTACACCCTACACCCCACATCCCATACCCTGTTTTCAGTCAACAATGGACATTAATCGGGCGAACCAACATCAGCAAGTGGCAAGGGAAGATTTAGTCATGTTCATTAATGCTTGCCTCTCCTGCACAGGACAGCGTGAATTCTATGGTGATGGTTACGGGCAGCGCGTATCTATTGACTTTTTGCACGACTATATTTTAGGTAATTACCGTTTACTCTACACCCGGACATTGGCAGCAGGGATTAACCACTTCAATCAAGCGCAGATTATCCTCAAGTTACTAGCAACAGGAAAACATACACCCCCTGAACATCGACAAGAAGAAGGTGCATTAATTGCCGCAGCATTAACAGCCCTACCACCACAACGAGGTTGGGAAGTATTGCAACAATTACGGAAAAGAAGTATTAATAATCGTCGTAGCAGAGCGATCGCTCGTGATTATCTCCAGCAAAAACGTGACATCAACTTTGATGCTGTGAAATATCGCTCCAAATTTCGAGCTATAGCCTCCCATGCTCACCTCACCCTACCAGGGGAATTAGGTAATTTTCTCTTTGGGAAATGGAAACAGCAAGTTTATCAAACAGAATTATTTGAGACATTTCGCCAAGCACACTATAGCGCTCAAGCAGTTTATCAACTACCCTTTACAGTTGCCGAAGGTTTAGCAGCAAAACACGGAATTAAACGAGAGGTCTTTTTATCCCGTATTCAAGAACAAATGACCTTGAATGAAAAATTGCGATTTCAAAGTTCAGCTAACCGCACAGAAGTAGAAATCGACATTAATTTAGGTCGTCTCCCCCTAACTCGTTTGGCGCTGTATATCTTATCTTTGCCATTGGAGACTCGCAAACAGCAGTGGGATATCTTAAACCAAGCATTAGAGAAATCTGCTGCCTTCACATTAAGAAAATCACCTCTAAAACTAGGACGAGTGGCCGCAGTCCTAGATTGCAGCTACTCCAGTTCCGGTTCAGCCGAAAAACATCGTCGTCCTTTAGGGGTAGCCTTAGCGACTCATTACTTACTAAAAGCAGCATCCCAGGAATACCAAGCTTTCTGGACTGCATCAACCAGCGATCCACTGCTAATTCTAGCTCGTGGACAAACAGACCTAGCTACTCCCCTACTGGATGCTTTGGACTGGGGCGCAGATTTAGTAGTACTTGTAACCGATGGTTGGGAAAACGATCCCCCCTGTGGAGCATCGGAAATTCTACGTGTATATCGTAATCGTTTAGACCCAAAACAAAAAACTTCGATTATTCATTGCAATCCTGTTTACAATGCCGATGACTTTTCTTTACACCCCCTTAGCCCCGCAATCCCCACAGTAGGATTACGGGATGCAGAAGATTTACCTACGATGTTGGGCTTTGCTCGGTTTGCTGAAGGTACTGCATCTTTAGCCGAATTGGAATCATATTTAGCAGAGCGAGTCAAGCAAATGTTAAGTGATACAGCAACAAAAACTCCTAAACTTCAGGACTGATAAATCTTGAGCGGCAATTATGGCATCCAAACGCAGTTTGTTAACAGATATATCACTCAAAGGACTAGAAATTGCTCCTTCTCAAATACGGGGAGCAGTGCGGATTGTGCCATTATTGCGTTATCAAGTACGTAACGACTTACGCTTGCTGCGTCGTAGCTACGATGAAGATTTAGCAGTTGTTTCCTTAGCAGGAGAAATGACAGCACCAGGAATGAAATATTTTTCCTATGTTCCTCATGGGCTAGTGTTGTCCTGGACTGATGACGGCAGCCCTGTAGGAGCTTTTGGAGGACAGCTTTTTAAAAGAGATGGTAAACAGTTAAACTATGGTTGCGCCAGTGTCCGGTTAATACACCGGATGGTGAAGCGGGAATCTAGTAACCAACTGAGATTTTTGCCACTGCACTTGGCAATGGAAGGCTTTTTATCAATGTTCTTTTCTGGCCCTGATATCGCCTGGAGTGAATATTCTAAGTATGCCCTTTCTCATGGGCTGGGTAGCCGAATGGAAAGCTCTTTTAGTGGACGTTACATTGCTGGACTTGAAGATGCTTTGCGGGTATTTGAAATTCACTCTCGACAGGTTGGGGTATTGGTATTTGTTGCCGAAGCATTAGCATCAGCTTTTGTAGTACCGACACCAGAGGACTATCGACTTTTGCACAATAGCTTGTTAGAAGATTTCTATGGTGAGTTATTGTACCAATACGCTTTACTGCACGATACGACTTTTCTCATGAGTGTATCTTTAGATGAGTCAAAAATCAATGATTTAAAAGCTTTGAGAGCAGCAGTACAAAATATGCGTTCAGATTGGGCATCGTTTCAGGGTTTCATGGCAGACGGACTGTTAGGACGCAAGTTAATTTCTCAAAAAGTCTATACTGCTGGTTCGTTCATGTTACAACGATTTATTACTGACCTCAACCCCAACGAAGAAAATCATATTGGGGAAGCAATTATTCGAGAGAATGGTGAATTGGAGTATTTGAAAACTTATCGCTTATCAGGTATGCAGACTCGCCGAGTTTATTTGCTGAGTCAGTTAGCAGAGCATAATTGGAATTTGGATGCTACAGCTAGTAAATTGGGCAATACACGAGAGGAATTTGTGCTGCGTTTAGAAAAGGTGGGTTTTGGTTATTTGCTTAATGCAGAAGTAAGACTTGCAGCATTGAAAAAAGTCAAGGGTAAAAGGTAATACAGGTATATTATCCTGATTAATTTGAATAACAATCTTTAAAGGTTCGGAGTCAATTGAACAATCTTGATATTGATGAAACATTTTTACTGCCTAATTAAAAGCTGTGTTTCGTTGTAGTTATCTTTCGCAACCCACACCATATATAATACTTATGATGCCCAGACAACTAATTAAAAGTAGCGAATAAAATCAGTAAAGTTAAATTAATAACCCAAATTGTTAGTTAAGTTGGTGCTGCTCTTTTGTCGCAACTGATAGATAATCGTCATACACTAACATTGACTAAATCAACATCAGCAAGCCATATTGTTCTGCTTTGGGCAGACACTTCTTCTAAAATTGGAGAGCGCCACTCTACCCCATAAAGCCAATTATCTTTGAGGCTAAAAATTCCTTGAATAATACGGCGTGTCGGCTGTTCACCGAAATCAACCTCAACTATGTCCCCCAATTCAAAAGCTGGAGTGGAAACAATGGACTTTTCTAGTACATTTGTTGGATGAAATTCTTGTTCAGCTAAGTAGAGAGTTTCATTCTGGCAAACAATTGCATAAATCAATTGCTGTTTTTCCCACAAAACACCACAGCAGTAGCCTGACAAGTCTGAGATTGGCAACAAAACTTTTTCTAACATTCTTACTGCTACTGGAGGCATGGTCTGACCCCACTCAGAAGAAATATGCCAACAGGATTCTAAAGCGGTAATTTGGTTAATCATCTGGGAATGTAGTTCTCTTTTTTATACATACACTCACTTGCTTCAGTCTGATCCGGAATATAATTTAAATTTCGGGAAGCTAAGGCAACAGATGGGGATTTAAACCAAATCAATTTGAGAGCCTCCCAATTTGAGAAGACTTTACTGATTCACTAATTCGTAACTAAGATAAAATTGTTTTAGCAGTAGCGATCGCCTGCTCCACACTCTCCACAATATAAACATTTTCTGGCGACAGTTTTTTAAAGAAAAGTTTACTTTCTTGATCATTATTCAACAAAATTACTTGCTTATTTGCTTTCAAAGCTAGAGCAATTTCTGAAGCGGTTCCTGCACCCATCCCGCAAGCAATTACCACATCACTGGTAAGAACGTTAATATTGTTCCTAGAATTACCCATGTCTGTGAAAATAGCAATATCCACCCAAGAGGACATACCATCCTGATTTTCACCTGGAAGAATACCAATAGTTAAACCATCAGCAGATTTTGCACCTTTACTTACTGCATCCATTACCCCTACATTTCTACCACCAGTGAGTAAAACCCATCCTTGTTTGGCAATAAGTTGACCTAATATATAAGCATTTTGTAAATCATTTGCTGTCGCATTTTCTCCTCTCCCCATAACACCAATAATAATTCTTCGCATAAAATTTCAGATGATACTGGTTTTGAGCGACAAGTCAAAGCTTTCTCCATAAAAGGGCAATTGGCTGAGGCGTTAGGAAGATAGCAATCGCCCTCTTTTGGCAGTGAAGCGCGTTTGCCTCACTTTAATAATTCTTTGCCTGCTCATCCAAAAAACACCATAACCACTGTTCTCCTAATTCAGCCGAGCTAATTACTGAATGTCCAGTTTCCTCGTAATGCCGTCGGGCATGTTGATGAACAGAAGAATCACAGCACAGCATCTTGCCGCAACTTTGACAAATACGGAGATGCACCCAACGACTGTTTATTAGGATACACTCTTCACAACGAAATACTGGGTAGTTGGCTTTAGAAATCAGAGTTTCCGTAGTCAGATTGTCTAAATGTTCGCAACTCATAGGAATTTGAATGACACGTTAATCAAAGTATAGATTAGTGCAGGAAAACTTCTATTTAATACAGCGATAGCTGCGCCACCGCCTGCCGCAGGATACCCGAATGCGAACAGTGCCTCTTGTATTGAGAAGGGCTGTAAGGCTAGGGCAAAGCTTTGCAATACAACCAAAATTTTAATTAGATATCAATATTTATCTGTTCTATCTGTCTAGCAGCTTTATCCCAAAGCTTTGCAGAAGCCTCATCTTTCCAATGATT
>NZ_JAAGOG010000433.1:0-1448 GCF_010747425.1 Nostoc sp. UIC 10630 | reverse complement strand
CAATCGAGAAGCAACTGATTGGCATCGTAATATTGTTGCAATACTTGCTGTTGCTGTGGGCTGAAGTGCCAGTGATGCTCAACATTTCCATGCTTTAAAAATTTTTGCAAATATGGATCTTGTGCAACTAGTGCATCAATTTCTTGCTTCATCAACAGTACCAAAAAATCTGCATTCCGTAGCATGGCAACCGTTAACAAAAAGATTTCACGCCACCTGGGTTCAGTAATATGAGCCACCAGACGTTCTAACGGTTGTTTTAATGCTTGTAAATTATAACTGCCTACGATTTTTCGAGCAGTCAGGTATTCTTGAAACGTCAAATAAGAGAAAGAAAAAATCCCCCGCACTCGTTCTGCTAGTAATCCATGTTGCAACTCTATCGCCTGAAGTACTCCTTCACTTTCTAATTCCAATTCCTCTGGTTCTGTGGAAGCATTCGGCAAATCACCGATATAATCACTAATGTGTTGCTCAACAAGACGTTGTTCAAAAAAGTAATTACCCTGTTCAAATGTTGCGCTAGCAACCTGACTCAGCAACTTAAGTTTTTGTGCTAATGAAAAACCTTGGTATACTTCATCCCGCTCAATTGGTTTAGTTTCGTCCCATTTGCCCAAGAGCAAGTCTAAGCACTGCTTATAATACGCAGCTTTTTGGGTTGGGAATTTGTTCTGGTGATGAAAAACCCAGCAGGCGAGATGCAAAAACAAGGGAGTGACAGCAAGCCTCCGAAATTGCAAATTTTCAGGTAAATCTAGTTTCCGGGTAAACTCAAATGCCTGCTCTTGTTTATCCTGGATGTTCGTTTTCGCAACTGTTGTAAACCACTTCTGAGCAAAAGCAACAATTTGCTCTTGACTAAAAGGGGCAATTTCAACATCTGTAAACCGTCTGAGGTTGAAAGCTTTAGCTGCCGTGCGGCAGGTGACGACAAACATATTCTTTTGATATTTTTCAGATAGTCTGCGAATCTCATTGACGACACTAATGCTCTGTTGATGGAGTACTTCATCTAATCCATCCAGCAATAGCAACACTCTGCCCTCCAACAACAAAGTTTCCACCACAGATGGATCTGAAATTCCACTGGTGAGGAATTCTTTGCAAATATAGTTGAGTAAATAGAATTCTTCTGCAACTTTCGTTTCGTCAGCAAAATCTCTTAAGGTGACAAAAATAGGAACCCGATTTGCAGCAAATCTCCCTCGGTTGCATTGAATCGCCAGATGTTGTAAAAAAGTCGTTTTACCTGCTCCCGGTTTACCCAACACCCGCAGCTTTGAATAAGTTTGAACTGCTGCGATCCCCGCCATTTGTGTCTGGGATACTTCACCTGAACCAAAGCGATCAAATTCTTTTGATGTAAATTTTTGCAAGTCAGAAAACTCTAACCACTGAAGGCTTGCAATCTCCTCCAAAATGTTGACATCTATGTAAATGTCGTC
>NZ_JAAGOG010000432.1:0-1452 GCF_010747425.1 Nostoc sp. UIC 10630 | reverse complement strand
TATCCCTCTTCTGTCACTCTCCGGGATGAGCAAGTAGTAACTAAGTGAAATTATCCAGAAGCATAACAGGGTTTAAATTGATTCATTGCACTAATTAATTGATTGAATCCCAGCAATAAATTAGAATTTGGAAAAATATGTATCCAGGGATAAATCAACCAAAATAATAATAGTGGTTGGGCAATGAGACGCAAATTATTTAAAGTATTTTTCCATCCAGATTCATGATTCCATTGTTGATGATTAGAAAAATCAGCATCACTATTTTCTTGTAACTCAGGTTCAATTTTACGAGATAAATTTAAGCCTAACAAGGCGGAAGAATTTAAACTAATCATTGTATAAACACAAAAAATAATTTCCCACCATCTATCAATATGTTGAAAATTTGTGAAACGATAATCTGTCCAGCCTAATTCCTGCTTACACTGTCGAAAACCATATTCTACCCAGGTTCTTAATCCATATAAATCACCTAAAGTTTTCTTGAGATTACCTTGAAGATTTGTCATCACAAAAGAAGTAGAATTCTCTGGCATGGTTTCTGGGTCAGTAGTTATTTCCCAGTAAGTTATGGCTCTTTTTTTACCATAAATTATTTCCCTAATGTATCTAATTTCTGATTTCTGATTGCTAAATGTTCTCTCAAATTTACACCACTTATTCGCCCTAACCCTCTGTCCTGCTGGCAGCCAGACTCCATGATTATTTCTTATAGCTACGACATAATCTAATTTATATTCAGCTAGTTTTCTAATAAATTCGCTACTTTCACCATATAAACTATCCGCTAGTACTAATTTAATAGTAAAGCCTGATTCAATTAGCTCTGTAATAATTTCTGATGCTAACTCTATTTTAGTTTTATATTTATCTCCTTCTTTTAGCGTCCCTTTTGGTTTGAATATTTTTACACTTAAAGGAAAAGTTATATTAGAGTAAAGTCCATAAGCATTGACTGAAACTATCCCATTATCGACTTTTCCGACACTCCCTAAATATTGCCTGGTTACATAATCAGTCTTTCTACCTTTTTTCCTGTCTCCTGTTTCATCTATTACTACTGTAATCGCATTGCCATCTAATGCTTTTTTGAGTTTATTTAATCTTCGTTGTTTTAATTCCTCTACCGACCAATCTGAATTAGCTAAAAAATGATGTAATGACTGTGCAGAATTTATACTTACGGCTTTCGCTATCTCTGGTAACGATTTTCTTTTAATTGGTGACATTATTCCCAAATGTAAATATTTGAAGCACTCATAATTTCTTACTTCCTTAAACAGGTCTTTATACTCTGCACAATATTCATCTATAATGGCAACTGTTGGGTGGGCATCTCTTGCCAAATGTTTCAGGATTTGTAATTCTACATCCATTGCCCTGCTTACCTTCCAGAGTTTTTTCTTTTAATCCTTTTATTCAGAATACTCGGAAAGTGACAGAAGAGGG
>NZ_JAAGOG010000025.1:0-61223 GCF_010747425.1 Nostoc sp. UIC 10630 | reverse complement strand
GAATTGGGCACAAGAGGTAGAGGGGCAGGGAGAAGGGGGGAGAATAATAAATTACCTCTTATCCCCTCTGCTCCCTTCTCCCTGCCCCTCTACCTCTTGTGCCCAATTCCCAATGCCCAATGCCCAATTCAGACAAATAACTTAACAAAGACTCTTGCTGCGACCTTGAGGTTGTAGAGTGAAATCAATTAGCCCTCTAGATTGGCGATTGATAACTAAAAGGGAAAATAATCATGGTTCAACGTGGTTCTAAAGTACGTATTCTCCGCCCTGAATCCTACTGGTTTCAGGATCTAGGAACTGTGGCTTCCATTGACCAAAGCGGCATCAAATACCCTGTAATTGTCCGCTTTGAAAAGGTCAATTACTCTGGTATCAATACCAACAACTTTGCCCAAGATGAATTAGTCGAGGTTGAAGCACCAAAGGCTAAACCAGCTAAAAAATAGCAGCAAAGCTACAAGGGGGTTGTTTGATGCGATGATGAAGGGTAGTCTTAAGTCTGAAGTATGAAATCTGAAAATTTCAGTTCATTCATTCTTCACCCTAGCCTACCCTAATCTATGAGAGCCGCCCTGCGGGTATTCACGGTTTCTTTTGGGTAATAATACGAGCCATCTACGGATGTGTAAGTTAGTATCCCATCTCTTATTTATTTGAACCCCCAAGTACATCAAAATTGTCTGCTTAATCAGCTTAAATGCCTGAACTGCCTGAAGTTGAAACAGTCCGAAAGGGTCTAAATCAATTGACCCTTAAGCAAGAAATTACGGGTGGAGATGTGTTGCTCAATCGCACCATCGCCTACCCGTTTTCTGTTGGTGAGTTTGTTGATGGAATTGAAAAAAATGCGATCGCTACTTGGCATCGTCGTGGTAAATATCTCCTGGCCGAACTCTCTTCCCCTTCTTCAACCAGTTGGCTAGGGGTTCATCTGCGAATGACCGGTCAATTACTATGGCTGCATCGAGATGAACCATTACATAAGCACACGCGGGTTAGATTATTCTTTGGGGATCAGCAGGAATTACGTTTTGTCGATCAGCGCACCTTCGGTAAAATTTGGTGGGTTCCGCCTGGTGTTGCTGTAGAGAGTATTATCACTGGTTTGGCAAAACTGGCAGCAGATCCATTTTCGCCAGAATTCACTGTCGAATATCTAGCAAGCAAACTCAAAAACCGCCGCCGTCCGATTAAAACTGCGCTACTCGATCAGTCTGTGGTGGCGGGATTAGGCAACATTTATGCCGATGAAGCCCTGTTTAAGAGTGGAATTTTACCTGAAACTTTGTGTATAGATTTGCAGCTAAAGCAAATTGAGCTTTTGCGAACAGCCATAATTCAAGTTTTAGAAACCAGCATTGAAGCTGGTGGTACGACATTTAGTAATTTCCTAAATGTTAAAGGTACTAACGGCAACTATGGTGGTGTTGCCTGGGTTTATAATCGCGCTGGAGAACCCTGTCGAGTTTGTGATACGCCAATTCAACGGATTAGGCTAGCTGGGCGATCTAGTCATTTTTGTTCCGAATGTCAAACGCCAGGGGGAATTAGGAGTTAGGAGAGACGCGATTAATCGCGTCTTTACAGAAATTGTTACTTCTAATTCGGAAGTCTCCTAAAATGCAGATAAAACAATCTAGAAATTTGAGAGGGGAATTCATGGCGGTTAAAAAGGGAGATATGGTTCGCGCTATCCGCGAGAAACTGGAAAACAGTCTGGAAGCAAAAGCCAGTGATACTCGCTTTCCTTCTTATTTGTTTGAAACCAAGGGTGAAATAGTAGATGTTAAAGGTGATTACGCCCTGATTAAGTTCGGCAAAGTGCCAACGCCAAACGTTTGGTTACGCGTCGATCAACTAGAAGAGTTTAAATAAGCAAAAAGAATTCAGAAGTCAGAATCCAAGAGTCAGGATGAATTCTGACTCTTGAATTCTTGTTGATAAAAATCGCACTTTAATAATTATGTCTTTTTCTCCTAACTCTCCAATTGTGTGTAATTTACCCCGTGTCACCATCGTGGGTGCGGGTAGAGTTGGTAGCACTTTAGCTCAACGCATTGCAGAGAAAAACCTTGCAGATGTAGTTTTATTAGATATTATCGCGGGAATGCCCCAAGGTTTGGCGCTGGATTTGATGGAAGCCAGGGGAATTGAAATACATAATCGCCAGATTATCGGCACAAATAATTATGCTGATACATCTGGTTCTCAAATTGTGGTCATTACCGCAGGACTTCCCCGCAAACCAGGGATGAGTCGGGATGATTTGCTGAAAACTAATGCCAAGATTGTGGTGGAAGCGGCAAAAAATGCGATCGCTCATTCTCCCAATGCTATTTTTATTGTCGTCACCAATCCATTGGATGTGATGACTTATTTAGCTTGGCAAGCTACAGGTTTACCACGCGATCGCATTATGGGTATGGCTGGTGTCTTAGATTCCGCCCGTTTTGAAGCCTTCATTGCCCTAGAATTGGGCGTTTTGCCCGCCGATGTCAAAGCGATGGTATTGGGTAGCCACGGCGATTTAATGGTTCCCCTGTCTCGTTATGCTACCGTCAACGGCATTCCCATCACTGAATTGCTGGATGCAGCCACAATTGAACGCTTGGTAGAAAGAACTCGCAACGGTGGCGCAGAAATTGTGGAATTGATGCAGACGGGTGGTGCTTTTTTTGCTCCGGCATCAGCTACTAGCGTGATGGTAGAATCGATTTTATTAAATCAGTCGCGGTTGTTGCCTGTAGCGGCATATCTGCAAGGTGAATACGGTTTAGAAGATGTTGTGATTGGTGTTCCCTGTCGGTTGGGATGCGGTGGAATTGAGAGTGTATTGGAATTGACACTCAGCGATGAAGAAAGAGAGGGTTTGCATACTTCGGCTCAATCTGTGCGTCAAAATATTGAGCGATCGCAGGAAATTTTGGGTAACAAAAATAATTCGTAATTCAATATGAGTTCGATGGACTATATAGCAATACGCTTCAGTTAAAGCTAAAACTGTTTGTCAAAGTCAATTTTTTAACGAACCGCCAAGGACGCAAAGAGCGCAAAGAGAAGGAAGAAATGCTTAACTGAATTGTATTGGCCTATAAAGAAACCTCTCCCTGATTTGAGGGACTTCCAGTTAAAAAATATCCTATCCCTACAGGAAGCTCCGCGTTCGCGTAAGCTACGTAGGGGCGCAAGGCCTTCATAGGTGTCAACTTAACGTGAAAGCCGAGTCTGATAAGCATTTCAAAAATTTTCGATGTACCACCTAGATTTTTGATCCCCCCTAACCCCCCTTAAAAAGGGGGGAACTAGAGTTTTTTGCCCCCTTTTTAAGGGGCTTGGGGGATCTAAAACTACGGTAAATTGAGTGTTTGAGCTTAAGTTGACACCAATGAAGGCCTTGCGCCCCTACAAATCTACAAATAATTTAGGGTAATTTATTTTTTGCAATTCCCTTATTACATAAAACAGTCCCTCTCCGAGTCGGAGAGGGACAAACTTGAACTAAAGTTCAAGGCAGGGAGAGGTTTGTCAAACTCACCAGAATGTTTGTGCCATTCGCGTTAACGACGGTAATCCTCATCTGCGGGGTCGCCGTAGGGGTCTTCGCTGGCTGGGCGGACATCACCAAACTCCCCTGTGTCTGCGGGGTCGCCATAAGGGTCTTCACTAGCTGGGCGAACGTTGCCGTAAGACGATATATCTGCGGGGTCGCCGTAGGGGTCTTGACTGGCTGGAATAACGTTGCCGTAAGATGCTGGGTCTGCGGGATCGCCGTAGGGATCTTCGCTGGCTGGACGTACATCGCGATCGCGGAATTCAGCATTTTGATCAGCTTGATCGCTGTTCGATCCCAAGAGTAAATCTTTCGCCTTTCGGAAAAATTCATTTACCATAATCTGTCTCCTGATTTAAGTTCGTGTTTCCGACGTGCGCGATGGCGTTATCCTCCGGGAAACCCGCTTTATATTTACACACGCTTCGCCGATCTAGATTGCTGGTGCTGCGGATGAAGTTATACCAGTTAGATCGCGACCTGTGGCACTCCGGTTATAGCCCTGGAATTCCCGATACTTTTGTGCTTCAGATTCGGGTACTCGGATTCCTTCTGCTGGTGGCGTTACCCAGTGAGCGCGATGTTCAGCATCGCGGTAGTATACGCGCCCGTTCTTGGAAAGATAGTACTTACCCTGCGCTCCTTCTTGGGGAGCATTCTTATGCTGGTTGTACATGTAGTAAAGTGCCGCAGCCCCCGCCAAAAGTGCCACTTTTTGACCTGTACCCAATCCTTTCTTAACTTCGGTTTGGTTTGTGCGATCGCTGACTGTTCTACCAACGGTATCATCAACAGGTGGTGGTACTGAAGCTTTTTGGGAACCGCCTCCGCAGCTACTCAGCAAGGGTACCATTAGCAATGCCGAAAGTAGCACTGCAAATAGACGCGAAACTATTTTACGTTCTTTAAATATTGTGTTCATTGGATTTCTTCATCACCTGTATTTGCTAAAAGCCTTGCTGTTGCAAAAACCAAGTTGGAAATCCTGTTATTTCACCTGGGATTGAAAAAACATATTTCACTTAATTTGTAACTTGCACAGCTACAGCGTTTCACTTTTATGATGATCGGTTTCCTCAAATCTTCCATCCTGCCTTTGAGAGAAATTGCATTCATCCCAAAGAAATATATTATTGATTTTTAATTAATCTATTGAGCTGAAACGCCGAAATGTTCAGCAATTCCTCGGTTATTTTTTCTGGGTAAATCAATTACAAAGATACAGCTACTATGATGATCTTTGTCAAAAAATAGATTAAATATGACATCAAAAAATACACCCCAAACTAGCACTCGTCTCCTTTTGGCTTTGTGGGATTTGGGAGGAACGCAGCAGGAAGTTAAAAAGGGTCAACTTAGCAAGCGCATTGTATCTAAAAGCCAGAAGGTAGCAGATTATCAGGGTTCATTTGAAGAATTGCAGAATCAGGGTGCGATCGCAATTTCCAAAAAGGGATATTCTCTAACATCCCCCAAGGGGTTAGAGGTATTGAGTGAGGGTTTGAGAAGTGGCGATTTTAAATTTGAAGGGACGATTGTCGGTACTTGGGCGGCAAATGCGTTGTTGCAGTGGATTAGTCAGATTGATGTTGCAGTAGTTAGTGCAGATGTACCAGTTAACGGGAAAGGTGCGTTAGCGAAGCTTTCCGAACGAATCGCATCTTACGACGAGTTTAAATCTGTGGCGTTGGAAGCCTACGACAAGCTGAACTATGAATACAACTTTAATAATCTAGTGCCAATTTATCGCATTAGAAGAGGAATTGGCGATCGCGTTAGTCGTACAGAGTTTAATGATTGGCTGCTGGAAATGCAAGCCAACGACATTTTGCAACTACAAGGCGGAACTGTAGAAGATAATGCAAGCGACAAAATAGAAGATTCTATTACTACAGAACTCAATGGATTACGCTGCTACTCAAAACGTCTGAAACCTTAAACTTTCTTAGACTCTTTACTCATAAACCTCACACTACTATGATTAATAGCACATCTACCATTGACGAACTAATTCAGAAACAAAACCCATTTGCAGGGCATCTTGTTGTTAAACCGCAGCAAATATGGGGAAAAAGTTTTCCTGATGTACCTTCAATTAATGTTCATGCCTCTAATGCAGTATTTGATGCAATTGACAAAATACAAAAAGGGCAGCGTTCAACTGTAGGTATAACTATTGTAGCCGAAAGAGGGCTAGGTAAAAGCCATATTATTAGTCGAATTCGCCATCATTTACAGGCAGAAACTAATAGCTTATTTATTTACATGAGTAAATATGATAACTTAAATCAAATCAAATATGAATTTTTACAAAGCGTTGCCTCTAGCCTCAGAGCATTTGGTAGTCAAAAAGTGATGCAGTGGCAAGAAATTGCGGCTGCTTTAATTAACGAAGCGAAGCAATGGAACTACACACCACAACAGTATATTAGTCAATATCCAACTTGGTTAAATAAACATTCAACGAAGTTAGTTGAACAATTTACAAAACTAGTTCTGTCAATAAAGCCTGAAATTAGCAACCCTTACATAGTTAAAGCAATTTTATGGACGCTTTCTCCAGTCCATATTAACTATGCAAATCGCTGGCTATCTGGTTTAGAAATAACACAGGAAGAAGCTGAAGAAATGGGTTTGCCAAATCTAAACAAAGAAGATAGAGAGACTGAATCATTACGTAATATTCGGCAAATTCTAGATATCACTAGCTATTATAGAATTCCAGTAATTTGCTTTGATGAATTAGATAATGCAGACGTTGCAGAAAATGGCTTGACAACAGCACAAGTTATTGCAAGCTTAGTTAAGGATCTATATAACAATCTCAAAAGAGGTGTTTTTCTGTCGGCTATGTATCCTGAAACTTGGAATGAGCAAATCAGGCTTTTGCCACAAGCTGAGGCAGTCATTGATAGATTAGTAAGTGAAGAAGCTGATAGACAACCAATTGAATTAAAATATCTCAATTCTGATGATATTATTTCTCTTGTTAAAGGATGGTTACAAGATTTTTATCAAGAAAATCAACAAATACCTCCTCATTTTTTATACCCGTTTGATGAAAATAAACTTAGGCAACAAGGCAAAGAAAGACCTACTGTTAGGTCAATTTTAAAATGGTGCGCAGACAATTTTTTACTAATGGAATCTATTGATTGCACAACTGATATAAATCAAGGCTTTAGTGAGAAAAATCAAATAAAAAGCAATATTGACTTTAATGAAAAAGAATCAGTTAATGTCTCTCTTGTTGAAACATATTTCCAGAAAGAATTAGTAGAGGTTAATCAGGTTATTGATGAACTATTAGAGGATGAAGTAGCAATTTCCAACGCCCTTCGACTTTCCATCTATAGCTTAATTGGAGAAACTATAGAAGGAGTAACAATTGAATCACTTGAAGAAGTAGAGCCTACCGCAGTAAATAATGGGTTTATGGATTTCAAAATTATTGGCAAAATGATTGGCAAAAGGAACAAATTAAGGATTGGAGTAGATGTAGTTCAGCAGGATGGTGCAAATGTAGGTGCTGCATTGAAACGACTAATTGACTACGAAACATTTAATTTAACTCGTGGTTGCTTAGTTCGTACAAACGTTATTCGTCAAGCGGCAACAGTTGCCAGAGATCGCTTGCGAATACTATTAGACAAAAGAAAAGGCGGAAAGTGGGTAGCTCTAGAAAGTGAAGATATTCAACCCCTTTTAGCCATTTTATGGGTTTACTGGGGCAGTGAAAATTATGGAATTAAAGAGGAGAAAGAGATTTTAGATTTTCAAGAACAGGTTTTAGATTTTATTAAGCAGCGAAAAATAGCAATGAATAATCCTCTTATTCGAGAAATCATCAGCCCTCCTTCTTATGATAATTGGGTTGATAATGAATTTCCTATTTCAATTCCTAAGCCTATTGCTACTACTGATAACATTGACCTAAATCTGTAGCTAACTAGAAATGAATCAGCAGTTTTCCATTCCAACAGCACTGTGTTTACCCGTCCCTGATATTGAAGCCTTAATACAGGGGCGGACAATTGCAGCTCTACCCAAGATGTTTATTCGTCCTGGGCAGAGATTTGCACTTTATCCTGCTGACTCTTCAGGTTCAATAAAAGCTTGGGCTAAATGTGAACTTTGCCAAATTTTAGACGAGACTAAGCCATTAGATATTTTGTCTAAATTAACAATATGGACACCAAAAGTATTAAAGGAGATACTACAAAAACAACAGTATCTTTTCCTGGCTTACTTACGCGTCTATCAGTTACCTCAGTTACAAGAAATATCAGTCAATCCCAACATTCAGGAAAAGCTAGGGAAATTTGTTAGTTTACTTAATTCTCTAACGGTTTCTGAAGCCAACCCAGTAATAAACGATCGCACCTTCGCCCAACGCAAACGCCAATTAGAAAAGCTAGAACCCCCGCTACATCATGAATTGGAAGAATTGCAGAGTGCGATCGCATCCCTAAGCATTAGCCAACCAGCAGCGAAACTATTAGACGACGATATCAAAGTATTTTTAGGTTGGAGTAGTGGCAAGCTCATTAAACAACCCAATCCAGATTTAGCTTGGATAAATGATATTACAAAATTGGGCGATCGCAGCATCGAACAAGATGAGGGTAAAAATAACTATCAAGCTGGTACAGATTTTGAAATCATTGCACGCCGTAGTCTTAATTTTTTAGGATTCAAGGTTGAAGAAGACTACAAAGGCGGTGCAGGTGGCTTAGACTTGTTTTGCTCACAACCTTATCCTCTTGTATGCGAATGTAAAGCAGGTAAAAGCATTCCTGATCGTGCAGTAGAAGAATTAGATAGGATTGGTAAAAGGCATCTAAAAGAAAATTATCTTCAAGCTGTAAGGTTAATTATTGGCCCAGGTAAACCCACTAAAAATCTGAAAGAATCTGCTGAAATATCGAAAATCAGTATTATAAATGTAATGACTCTACAAAAGCTAGTTGAATTCAAAGCAAAATATCCAGGTGCTATTAACTTAGTCGAATTACGGCAATATCTAGAACCTGGGCAAATTGACTATAGAATTGATGAATATATTGATAAAGCTGAGAGAGAAATTAAGTTGCGATCGCAGATAATCACAGCAGTCAAAGAACTTTTTGAACAAGACAACGAAACTGCAAAAGCTACACATCCGAGTTTCACCGTTACAGAAATTCGTGTTCATTACAATGCTACTCATAATCCCCGGCTAAATGATGAAGTAGTTCACGATTTACTGATTGAACTTTCCTCACCCTTAACAGGCTATTTAGGGCGAATTAAAGGTAGTGATTGGAATGGCAATCACTTTTACTTCCTCCGTGATTTAGCTATTAACTAAAAACAGCAAAATATATTTCTTTTCTTCTTTCTGCGTCTCTGCGGTTCGTTTCAAAGTAACTGAAGTGCAAGTTGTTTTGCGGTTAATTCATTTATGAATAATTAATACTATCTATTGACTTAACTTTATTTTTATGAGTCTCAATAAAGAGCGATCGCACAACCCACCACAGCGATCTTCATGTTCTCTCAGTATATTTTATTTATAGTTACAAACTTTACAAAAATTTTATACTTAAACACTGTGTAATTTCATTTACATGAGACAAGAGATTTAGTACTGTCGAAGAAACACATTATACTTACTACACTGGTGTTCATTGATAACCAACCCGTACCAAGTTTAAGACTTAGGTGAGATGACCCATGTATTATCAAATTTGGAATTTCTTTCTTAAAGAAGATAAATACATTTATTGGAAAGAACAAATAAAAGTTAACAAAACTTGTAACAAAGTTGTATGGCAAAAGATTATTGATTTTTTGTCTTTAGTAGAGCAAACTTTCCAATTGAAAAGTCAACTAGCAGAAACCGATAGCCTTGAGCCATTTCTTAAGTTAGCAAAGGATAATGGTCATAATTTGACGGCAGAACAACTTGCGTGGTTTCTAGTTACAAGAAGACAGATTTGGGATCTTTTTGATTTTGCACAAAAAACGCCATCTCTCAAAGAAGAATTGCTCATTGCGAAAAATCCGCAGCAGTTCGTCAACATAGCTGCTGATAATGGCTATTCCTTTTCTGTAGAAGAATTAGCTTGGCTGTTAATTGAAATCAAATCATCGCCAGAAATAGTATCTATCAACAACAGTGTTGGGGAGATTCTCACAGGTTCAAACTACGGCAGAATTGACATAGGGTACTGGATTTGGCTAGCAGAAGACTGGGGAATTGTGCCACCATTCTGTCATCGAGAGAAGCCGGGTAATATATTATTTGGAGATGCCAATAATCCTTTTTTACTCGATCGCTGTTTTCTACCCAAAAGCTATCTTAATCAACGCCTTTTGGTAAGTATTAATTCGTAATGATGTATATAGTAATCTGTGCAGGAGTTAGGAACAAAAATATGCTCGATTTTTATAAAAAGTCGAGTATCTAAGCCTCTTGATATAGCTGCGTCAAAATTCAAAAAGTTAAATTAAACTTATAAAACTTAACTAGGAATTGTAAGTTACAAATTATACGGCAAAGCATCCTAGATAAAAGTTTTATCTAGGATGCTTCACAATCAAAAATTGTTGCTGATACAACAATTAGGGACAAAATGTGATATTTAAACTAGAGCTATCAGCTAGCAGAAACGGTTAAACTGCCGGGTTTCTGAAGATCACCTTGCAAAACCACACCTCGCTGATTGGCATGGATATGACGCAAAATCTTGTAAATTGCCTCAACTTGGTCTGATGCGCCAGCTTTCTCGGCGAGTTCGTCAAGAGAAATGGGAGTTTTTTCTTTTTGCAGCACTGCTACCACTCGTGTTTGCAAATCGAGAATGGAGGCAGCAGCTTTTTTGCCAGCTTCTACCCCTGGCTGATGGTAGGCGTTGACGTTAACCAAGCTAGCGTATAAACCAACAGCACGTTCATACAAAGCTATTAATGCCCCTACAGTTCGGGGGTTAACTTGGGGAATGGTAACTGTAATTGAATCGCGGTGATTTTCATAAAGCGCTTGTCGGGTTCCTTGGAGAAAACCGGAAAGATAATCGCCTGATGTAACTCCCGGATCTATTTCAGTGGATGGGCCCTGACGATCTTCCAACACTTCAACAAAGGTAGCAAAGAAATTCGCTACACCCTCACGTAACTGCTGGACATAAGCGTGTTGATCTGTTGAGCCTTTATTGCCATAAACGGCGATGCCTTGATGGACAACGTTACCGTCTAAGTCCTTTTCTTTGCCCAAAGATTCCATCACCAGCTGTTGCAAATAGCGACTGAATAAAAATAAGCTGTCTTTGTAAGGTAAGACAACCATATCTTTTTCGCCCTTTCCATTGCCAGCAAAGTACCAAGATAAAGCTAGCAAGGCTGCTGGGTTATTTTTCACATCTGGGACGCGGGTAGCGTCATCCATTTCTTTTGCACCATCTAGGATGGCGCGAACATCAATGCCCTGTAATGCGGCTGGTACTAGCCCCACAGCAGACATTTCTGATGTACGTCCTCCTACCCAGTCATACATGGGAAATCTGGCCAGCCAACCTTCATCTTTGGCTAGTTTATCGAGATTGCTGTCAACGCTGGTAATTGCTACCGCATATTGAGCAAATTCCAAATTATGTCCGGCGTAAGCTTTTTTAACCTCAATCATGCCGTTGCGGGGTTCTGGTGTTCCCCCAGATTTGGAAATCACCAATACCAAAGTGCTGGCGAGGCTATTTCGTAGATGATTGATGACGCGATCGATACCTGCCGGATCGTTGTTATCGATAAAGTGAAGTTTCAGAGGTGGGAAATCAGGAGCGAGAGCTTCTGCGACGAATTGGGGGCCGAGGGCGGAACCACCAATGCCAATGGAGATAATATCCGTGAAGCGGCTTGCTCTGGGAGGATGAATAGCACCTGTTTGGACTTTTTCCGCAAAAGCTTCGATTTGTTCTAGGGTTTGGACAATTTCTTGTGTAAGTTCTGGAGTTGGCGCTAAATCAGGATTTCGCAGCCAGTAGTGTCCAACCATGCGGTTCTCGTCGGGATTTGCGATCGCACCCTTCTCCAGTTCAGCCATATCCGCAAACGCCTTGTCAAACTTCGGCTGCAACGATTCCACGAAGGCATCATCGAACCGCATTCGACTTATGTCTAAGTACAGTCCCAATCCCTCGTGGAAATATAACCAGTTTTGGTATCGTTGCCAAAGTGCCCTAGCATCCATAGGGAAATCTCAAATAAAGTGTTTTTCAAAAACCAGTTTAGTGTAAGGTTATAGCGATCCCTGCCTAGCCTTATACAGTTTACAGTTTTAAGTGTTCCCTTAACTCTTCACTTTAAACATCTGGCATAGGAATGACACGCAGAAATTTCACAATTTCACCCCTGATTTCTATACCAATCAGGTAATTATCCAGTGTGAAACGGTGAAAAATGCCTTCACCATCAAGCTGTCGTAGTTCTTTTAGATCGCTCAGTTGCCACTTTTGGGCTAACTCAACAAAGACAAAATCATGCACCCGCTCGTAAGCAGCAGGTTCTAAATTTTTCAGGTCTAGCAAAAAAGACCTTGCATAGCGCATTTCTAGACTCACTAGGCTTTACCTTAACCAAAACTTGAGGGGCCACTGGCACAAGAAAAGAAAGCGCTGCTGAATCAGAAAAACATCAACAGTCGTACCGCTTCTTCATGGGTTAAGATATCCCACGGTTGCTGCGCTCGCTTAACTTGTTGTATCGCTTTGAGCATATAAAAGTCATAATATAAACCTTCCAGAACGTTCCAAATGTCTTGCAAATCGTCATCACCTAACTGCTCGATTAAGTGATGCATTCTCAGCCTCAGCAAATTCATAGGCCAATTTTTACCTACAACCCAACACCAACAGTAAATATTATTCCCACAAAATTAGCAAAGGTTAACGGCAATGTAGCACTATGCTCAAGCTACGCTAAAATTTATTCGCCCAGTGAAGAGGCCTACGGTGTACACACATCTTTCTAGAAAATCAAAATCGTCGTAGATCCCCCTAAATCCCCCTTAAAAAGGGGGACTTTGAGAGCTTTTTGCCCCCCTTAAAAAGGGGGGTTGGGGGGATCAAAAGCTTGTGGTGCAACTTTAGAAGACTTGTGTGTACACCGTAGGTGAAGAGGCAGGGGGGAGAATAATAAATTACCTCTTATCCCCTCTGCTCCCTTCTCCTGCCTCTCTGCCTCTTGTGCCCAATTCCCAATGCCCAATTCCCAATTTCCAATTCCCAATGCCAAAATAACTATTTAATATGGTTGACTATCTAATTTTCTTAGCAATTTCTACAGCACTTTTTGCTTTATTCGGACTGGGACTCAATTTACAGTGGGGCTTTACAGGGTTAATTAACTTTGGTCATATTGCTTTCATGACCCTTGGAGCGTATACAACGGTATTGTTAAGTTTAAAGGGCGTGCCCCTATTGATATCGGCACTGGCTGGGGCAATTGTTGCCGCCTTGTTGGGTTTGATAATTGGTTTTGCAACTCTACGCTTACGGGAAGATTATTTAGGAATTGTCACCATTGGTACGGGTGAATTAATTCGTTTGGTGGTAAATAATCAGGATTTACCTGTGGGTGATACCTGGGTTTCTGGGGCGTTTGGTGTGCAAAGTTATTCCATACCCCTATCCACAGAGCCGAATTTGTTTGTCAGATTAGTGATGATTGGGTTGTTAACTCTACTAGCTGCCGTAACTTTTTTTACGTTATGGCAATGGATTCGTACCACCCAAATATCTCGGACTACTGATTTAGGTAAAAGGACAACTAGCAAGCAAGAATTTTTGTCGCGCTTGGTTGTGGGAATTATATTAGCAGTTTTGGCAACAGCAATTTATATTTCTGGGGTAATTGGACTGTATAATTACAACCCAAAAGCGGGTTTGATGCTGGTGTTGCTGTTGGTTTTAGCACTTGTATACTGGCGCTTAGAAATTTTGGTGCGATCGCCTTGGGGTAGAATTCTCAAAGCCATCCGTGAAGATGAAGAAATTCCCAAGGCGCTGGGAAAAAATGTCTTTTGGTATAAATTACAATCTCTCATGTTAGGGGGTGCGATCGCGGGTATCGCTGGTGCTTTCTTCGCTTGGCAACTCAGCGCCATTTACCCTGATAATTTTCAACCACAGATTACCTTTGACACTTGGATCATGGTGATCTTAGGCGGTTCTGGGAATAATGTTGGCACAATCTTAGGTGCGGTAATTTTCTTTGCTTACGATGCGCTAACGCGGGAAGTCTTACCCAGAATTGTCCCCCTTGATGAAGCCCGTTTGGGCGCATTTCGGATTATGGTAATCGGACTAATTTTGATGATACTGATGATTTGGCGACCTCAAGGTATCTTAGGGAAAAAGGAGGAACTTACCCTTGGTAAATAACCAGTCATCGCCACTTCCTCTTTTGGTAGCCACTGGACTTTCTAAAAGCTTTGGTGGTGTCAAAGCAGTTAATGAGGCGAAAATCGAAGTTGCTAAAGGCAGCATTACGGGCTTGATTGGCCCCAATGGTGCTGGTAAAACCACTTTATTTAACTTACTCTCAAACTTCATTCGCCCCGATAAAGGACGAGTAATTTTTGACGGCGAACCCATTCACAATTTGCAACCATATCAAATCGCCCAACAGGGAGTAATCCGCACCTTTCAGGTTGCACGGACTCTCTCGCGGTTGTCGGTGTTAGAAAATATGCTGCTGGCAGCGCAAAAACAAACGGGTGAAAATTTTTGGCAGGTACAGTTGCAACCGCACCTTGTCGCTAAGGAAGAAAAGCAACTCCAAGAGCGAGCAATGTTCTTATTAGAATCAGTGGGTTTGGCAAAAAAAGCACACGATTATGCTGGTTGCTTGTCTGGTGGACAACGCAAGCTGCTAGAAATGGGACGGGCGCTAATGACTAATCCCAAGTTAATTTTGTTGGATGAACCGGCTGCTGGGGTGAATCCGAAACTGATTGATGATATTTGCGATCGCATTATCACTTGGAATCGCCAAGACGGAATGACCTTTTTGATTATTGAACACAATATGGATGTGATTATGTCCTTGTGCGATCGTGTTTGGGTGCTTGCCGAAGGACAGAATTTAGCTGACGGTACACCCGCAGAAATTCAAAGCAATCCCAAAGTTCTAGAAGCTTATTTGGGAAAATAATTTATCAAATGTTTTGGACAATAAATTCCTCTTTACGGATTTGTTATATGTTCTTTTCGCCTCTGTGGTTAAATAAATTAATTTTTTAAACCGCAGAGGCACAGAGAACGCTGAGAAATAAGAGTTTTAGAGAGTTCTTGCGTAAGTCCTATATCTAATTGAAAAGTTCAAATCCCCAACTTCTCAAAGAACTTGGGGATTTTGTTGTTAAATTTAACTAAACTGCTCCCCTGCATCCAGGTTGAACAGCATTTGCAGGGTTTGCATACAGCGCCGTCTAGCTTCAACATCTTGCTGCGATCGCAACTGTACCATCGGGTCATGTAAAATTTTATTGACAATTCCCCGTGTTAATGCCTCAATCACCTCTTGATGTTTTTCAGCGAATTCCGAACCCAATCTTGATAAAGCTTTTTCTAACTCTTGTTCGCGGATGGTTTCGACTTTATTTCGCAGACAGCTAATAGTGGTAACAGTTTCAAGAGAGCGCCACCAAATATCAAAGGCTTCGACTTCTTCTTCTAAAAGTTTCTCTGCTTCCTGTGCAATCTTCCGACGGCTTTCGTAGTTTTGCGCTACTACTGCCTTCAAATCATCCACATTAAACGCCTGTACATTTTCTAGTTCATTTACATCCGCATGAACATTACGCGGCACAGAAATATCAAATAACATTAGAGAGCGCTGAACTTCTAAAACCATTTCCAATTTGGCACGGTCAAGTATTGGCTCTGTAGCAGAAGTACTTGTAAACACCAAATCACTATCGGCAATTACTGCCATCATTTCCGATAGTGGATGAATATTGATCGGTTGTTGAGGGAACTGCTTTGTTAATTCTAGGGCGCGATCGCGAGAGCGATTTACAATACTAATTTCCACAGCACCTTTAGAAATTAGGTGTTGCACCAGCAGCCGCGACATTTTACCAGCACCCAGAATTACCACTCGGCAAGCAGCTAAATTTGCTACTTTAATTTGTGCTAACTCCACAGCTGCCGAACTGATAGAGACAGCGCCAGTACCAATACTAGTTTCAGTACGAACCCGCTTACCGGCTGTCAACGCTTGTTTAAATAATCGATTCAAAATGGTTTTTATACCACTATATTGCTGTCCCAGTTTGTGAGTAGTCTTCACCTGAGCCAGAATTTGACCTTCTCCAAGTACCAGACTATCTAAACCACCTGCTACCCGCATGACATGCATTACTGCATCATCATGTAGCAACATAAACAAGTGTTGTCGCAGAGAAAGCACGGGTAATTTACTGTATTCTGCAAGAAACTGCGTTACTTCCCGGATACCTTGGTCTGCTTCACTGGTGACAATGTAAATTTCCAGGCGGTTACAAGTGCTAAGAATTGCAACTTCGTCAATATGGGGATAGCTGGCCAGTTGAGCGATCGCACTTTCAATTTGTGGTTCTGGAATGCTCAGTTTTTCCCGGACTTCTACTGGGGCTGTTTTATGGCTTAACCCCACCACTGCTATATTCATTTGCTAAATTGTAGTTACTAGTTGGTAGTTGGCAATCTGGTATTAAGTAAGAATAGGGAATGGGGAACTTTTGTTTATTGGTTGATAGTTTTCCAACCAACCATTAATCACTAACTACTAACTACTAACTACTGTAAAGGTAAAGCATTTTGGTGATGATTTTTCCGTTTTATAGAAACATTTCTTTCCAAATACTTTAACTCTACTTTTACCATTCCCCATTCCCTAAAAATTAGTTCAATTGGAGAACTTTTGGTTCACCAAACAAGTGAATTGTATCAACAAATCGAGCAGTTTTGGATTGGTTAGAAATTACCAAGCTTTGAGTTCTTGCACCGTCTTTGAAGAAACGTACACCTTGCATGAGATTACCACTGGTAATGCCGCTAGCTGCGAACAGAATAGTTTTACCAGATGCCAGTTCATGAGCATCATAGACCTTATCGGGGTCATTAATATTCATAGACTTTAAGCGCTCGATGTTGGCTTCTCTGCTTTCTCCAATCAGACCTGTTTTGACTACAGCTGGATCGTAGATCAGTTGACCTTGGAAGTGTCCACCCAAAGCACGCATTGCTGCTGCTGAGATTACGCCTTCAGGAGCCGCACCAATACCCATCAGAGCGTGGATATTGGTTCCAGCAAAACCGCAGCTAATCGCTGCACCCACATCACCGTCTGAAATTAGGGCGACTCTCGCTCCAGCCTCACGGATTTCCTTAATTAAATCGTTGTGGCGTTCGCGCTTCATGACTACGATCACAAGTTCTTCAATACTCCGATCT
Source organism: Nostoc sp. UIC 10630 (assembly GCF_010747425.1). Taxonomy (NCBI): domain Bacteria; kingdom Bacillati; phylum Cyanobacteriota; class Cyanophyceae; order Nostocales; family Nostocaceae; genus Nostoc; species Nostoc sp. UIC 10630. The sequence continues at coordinate 44,195 of NZ_JAAGOG010000025.1, read as the reverse complement.
AGACACTCAGAAAGAATCTTGAGGTTTTCTGTTGCTGACTTGTTGATGTCTACCTTGCCCTTAGCTGCGGGGGGTGCTGCTAACTTCTTCATGTAAAAGTCAGGAGCAGCAAATAATCCACCCTTTTCAGAAATTGCCAAGACAGCCATCGAACCAGGTTGTCCATAAGCTACCAAGTTGGTACCTTCACAGGGGTCAACAGCGATATCAATTTCAATTAATTCATCAGGGTTACAGACACTTTCGGCATTTGGTTGGGTACAGATACCAACTTCTTCCCCGATGTATAGCATAGGCGCGTCGTCACGTTCGCCTTCCCCAATCACAATGCGACCGCGCATGTGGATTTTATTCATCCGCTCCCGCATAGCTTCCACAGCTACCTGGTCAGCGATGTTTTTTTCGCCTTTGCCCATCCACTTTGCAGATGCGATCGCGGCTTGCTCTACTACTTCAATAATCTCTAAACCAAGTGTATTTTCCACAGAGTTTGCCCTCTCAGCTGCTTGAATTTGCGTCGTTTTATCTGCCTATTTCAGTTTTCAAGTCTACCAAAGGGCGGATACACGTGGAAGAAAGTTAAGTTTTACTGCTAACTCGTTAGAAAAGTGCCAGTTAAGACATCCTAATTTTTCACTCCTACAACTCCAGTATAAAACCTGTTTAAAAGTTACTAAGTTAAGAACTGGTACAAATATTTAGCAGTGTAGATCCATAATGTTGCTTTTATTCAGGTCTATCTTGAGGTATAAAATAACAAAGAAGAAAGCTAGTCGATTCACTAAAAACTGAAAAACGATGCACAGAGTAAATATCTTGTCAAATTAAGAGGTTAATCGTGTTTATCGACTACATCACTTTAATGTTAATCAATATGGTAGCTGGGTTATTTCTACTGGCTGACTATGTATATCGTGGTATAGATAGCTCTAATCAAAGGCAGTGGATTCCCGGTTTCGGGATTACAGGCGCGATCGCACTCACAACTGGTTTACACATGAGTTTCACTTGGCCCGTTATTGGTAGCTTTAATATTGCTTTCGGTGAAACAAGTGTCTTATTTGGAATCTTGTTTGTTGCGGCTGCGGTTTCTCTTGCTCAAGGTTGGGATTTATCGACAATAGCAATTTACGGCTTTTTTGCTGGTCTAGTTGCGATCGTAGTGGGTTTCCGCATCATCAACATGAATTTGACTAAGCAACCGCTTTTATCGGGAATCGGCTTTATTTTAACTGGCTTAGGTGGTATTTTTGCAGCACCAACCCTCTACTGGAAAACCAACCGAACCTGGCGGCTAATTGGCGTAGCAGTGCTAATAGTAGCCGCTCTAATTTGGGCATTGACTGGATATTTGGCTTACTGGAATCATTTAGAGGGTTTTCAAAAGTGGATTCCAGCGCCGATGCGGTAAGCAATGATCTAGGCTAGAGACATAGTTAAAATCTTGCTTAAGACAATATGCTGGACTTTCTTAATCCCTTATTAAATCGCCATCCAGAGCGAGTTAAAGCCAACGTAGAGCTTTACACCTGGCAAACTTGCCCTTACTGTATTCGTGCCAAGATACTGCTGTGGTGGAAAGGTGTAAATTTTACTGAATATAAAATCGACGGTGACGAAGCAGCCAGAGCTAAAATGGCAGAACGCGCTAACGGTCGACGTACCGTACCGCAAATTTTTATTAATAACCAGCACATTGGTGGCTGCGATGACCTCTATCAGCTAGACACACAAAGCCAACTCGATCCCCTTTTAGCCCAAGTCGCTATTTAGAAATCAAATTAGCCCCAACCCTAGGGGCACACAGTTATGCATTGGTATCAACTTAAGCCAAAGCAAATGGAATAGAGCCTCCGGCACGCTACGCGAACGCGGCTATACAAACGTACCCATTGGCCAATCCACAGGGTAGGGTGGTTTCATACAACCAGAGAAAAACTAAAACCGGGTTTCAAAGCCTATCGACCTTTCGGAGAGAGGTTTGGAGAGGGGTAAAAAGCCATGCCACAAAACAAGAAATAAAAACTTATATATTTTTCTTTTTTCGTATGAAACCACCCTGCATTGGCGAATCCACAGGGTAGACCGCCTCCTCGGACTAACGGGAAATTAAGGCTTTTTAACTAACCCACGGAGGTGGGTTTTGTTTGTGTAGACGCGGTTTCTAACCGCCCATTTCTTGTTAGATTATCTTGCCCGTCCAAAGGCGAGCATAATTTTAAAATTTTTATATTGATAAGAATATGCTAACTAAATACACACAATATCTTATACATCAACAATGGATGAATTGTGCCTTAGAATTAGCAAAAGCAGCAGGTGATGCAGGTGAGGTTCCCGTAGGTGCTGTTATCATTGATTCAACAGGCAAATTGCTGGCACAAGGAGAAAACAGAAAAGAACGCGACAAAGACCCTACCGCCCATGCGGAAATTCTCGCTCTCAAGACAGCTGCAACAACTTTACAGAATTGGCATCTTAATGAATGTACCCTCTACGTAACTCTTGAACCGTGTCCGATGTGTGCAGGTGCTATTTTGCAAGCGCGTGTCGGACAACTTGTATATGGAGTAGACGATACAAAAACTGGCGCAATACGTACAGTTATTAACATACCCGATAGTGCTGCTTCTAATCACCGTCTCCAAGTCATTGGAGGCATTCTAGAGTCAGCTTGTCGTCAACAATTACAGGCTTGGTTTGCTACTAGGCGGCGTAAGGTAAACTAACGGACAGAGGTAAAACTGTCCATCTAGTACGACACAAGTCACGCAAGAGAATCTACGGTGTAACTAATCAGGCTTTTCGTTAAATTTTTACCCGTCAATCAGCTGCATCCGTCATGATGGAATTTTACTCTTCATCCGATCCCTGCCAGCGCCCACCAGCAAATCATCAGGTAGCTGGTACTACCTCAAGGGTTTCTCCTTGGTTAAGTCCTCTGGCATATTTATTAGGTCGTCACTGCCTATTACCATTATTCTTTGGACAAATTAGAATAACCGGACAAAAAAATATCCCTACAACTGGGCCTATTATCCTCGCGCCTACTCATCGGGCACGTTGGGATGCATTACTTGTACCCTACGCGACTGCTGATTGTCGCAGAGAACAAGACCTGCGGTTTATGGTGACAATTGACGAATGCCAAGGTTTACAAGGCTGGTTTGTCAAACGTTTGGGGGGGTTTCCTGTAAATTCTAAGCATCCGTCAATCCGCACACTGCGACATGGAGTTGAGCTACTTCAACAGAAAAAAACCCTGGTAATTTTTCCAGAAGGTAATATTTTTCGTGATGGCCAAGTTCACCAATTGAAGCCGGGAATTGCTCGTCTTGCTTTGAGTGCTGAATCTAGTCATTCTGGACTGGGAGTGAAAATTATACCCATAGGTATTAATTACAGCCAACCTTACCCAAATTGGAGTACAGATGTCAGTATTGACATTGGCTCCCCAATCAGAGTAGCGGATTACATGAGTGGTTGTATAAAACACGATGCCAAAAGCATCACAACTGATTTAGGAAAGGCACTGCAACAATTAAGTCATCAAGAAACAAAAATTACTAATCACGCATTTGCAGAAATTACTAACTCTTGATCTTGTCAAAAGGCAAAAGTTCCAATACTGCCTCTTAACCACTGACCGTGCATGATTAAGAAACTGCACGTTTTCAATATTTGACACTAATTGCTAACTAGCTATATCCATCCTGAATTAAGTCACTAAAGATTTAGTGCTATTTTGCAAGCTTTGAGGATGTATACATATATAGATTACTCCCTATTGACAGGATATTTAGCCAAATTGGCATTTTTTTGAGTAAATAGCTAATAATTGTCTGCAAACTACTGAATCGCTTTAGAAGAAACATTTTTGCTACTTTCAGTTAGATAGTTACAAGGTGGTTGCGAGTAAACCGATGATTGGAAAATCAGAGTAATTAACGTGTTAACCCAGCCCACCGTAGTATCGCTCATCACGAAGATTTAAGTTAGTTACTATACAAGGGCAATGGGAACTCTATTAAAGCGATTTTCAGTCCTAAATCAGAGATACTTAGGATGTAACTTTGCTTTGTCCAAAACCAAAACAGAGTTAAGATACCCGAAGTTTCCATAACTTTTTATATAGTTGTCGCACTAATTGATCCCATGAACACTGCTGCCGCTGTTACCTTGATGCACCGTACCCTTTTATCAGTCATAGCAGTCCTCAGCCTGCTATCACCTGTGAATGCTCAGGTATCACAGTCACCAGGCACTACCAGCCAACCACAACCCATTGACCCCAACGATCCTAATAATCTGCGCCCCATAACCCAAAGTAACAGCCTTTTGAGCATTGAAGGTGGCAATCGCTTAGTAAAAGATGCAGAACAAGCTGTTTCTGCTCAAAACTACACCTTAGCTGCTAAAAAGCTACAAGAAGCACGTCAGGTTTATAATCAGCTATCTAATTTTTATCAAGAGTTAAACTCTAGCTTTTCGGGAATTGACAACAGAGTTTCTGATTCTCAACGTCAAAAAGCTCTATTAACAGCCCAAAAGCGGGATGAAGCCACCTTTCAGCTAGCATTGGTACATCGCGCCCAAAATCAACCAGAATTAGCTGTGCCGTTGTTGGTTCAAATAATTAAGAGTCAAAACCCGACACGAGATTTAGGCAAGAAAGCCTATAAACAGTTGTTTGAGTTGGGTTTTGTTGACTCTCCCTATCCCAGAGAAGGTGGTACTTCATCTTCCTCATCCCCAAAAAAATAAATTAAATTTTTGTTGCCTCTTTTTCCCATCTCCCTTATCTCCCTAACCAGTCGCTTGGGAACGCCGCAGTGCTAGGATAGAGCTATCTGCCGTAGCCAAAACCTGAGCGTTCTCAAAAATACACCTCAGAGGTGGGTTTATCTACAGCCTTGCCAAAACCTGAAGTTGGCACGGGCATTTACTCCATATCTGTTAATAATAGAAAAGTAAGTTTTTTCAGGAATTGCGATGATTAGTCCGCAGCAGGTTGAGGCAATGATCAAGGCGGAACTGCCAGACGCACAGGTTCAGGTGCAAGACTTGACTGGTGGCGGCGACCACTATCAAGTGACAGTAGTTTCATCGCACTTTGCAGGTAAAGGACTAGTGCAACAGCACCAGTTAGTTTATGGTGCGTTGGGTCAAGCTATGTCAACTGAAGCGATTCATGCCTTGGCGGTAAAAACATACACTCCCGAAGCTTGGCAAGCAACAGCAAGTTCCTAAAGTTAGGAGTATAGGAGTTAGGAGTTATAAAATTTTTAACTCCTCAGTCATCATCGTTGAATGCAACATAGGAAACATAAATACCATGACACCAGAACTCAAAGAGAAAATTGATAACTTGTTAGAACAGAACAAAATTCTAGTTTTTATGAAGGGAAACAAGTTAATGCCCCAATGTGGTTTCTCCAACAACGTTGTGCAGATTCTCAATACCTTGGGAGTTCCTTTCGAGACAGTTGATGTTCTCTCAGACTCTGAAATCCGTCAAGGAATTAAAGAATACTCTAACTGGCCAACAATTCCCCAAGTGTATATCAATGGTGAATTTGTTGGCGGTTCTGATATCTTGATTGAACTTTACCAAAAAGGTGAATTGCAGCAAAAGGTAGAAGTAGCACTAGCTTCCTAATGTTTCTCTAAGCAAACTAGAGGGAATACGCTCAATTTGCGCTTCTTTATCTAGGCTATATGCTATTTTTAATGTCCTTGAAAGGAGAGACACTATTTATCTCCCCTTTCAAGGTTTTTTAATAGGTTTTAGTCAACAATCCCCTCAGTCGTATTGGCAAGACCAATATAGGGCTGAGGGGATGCGTTTAATCAATACAATATCTCCAAAATCTCACACCACGGCAACCCGTTGACCAATACAGATAATATGCTATAGTCATCTGCGGTAATTAACGGTTACTATTAATGACCAACTAAATGGTACTTAGTAGTAATCTGGTTGTGGCTGTGGTTGCGGCACTGCAAAGTTTGACCCATCGTACAAGTAGCGGCTGGCTTCCTCTTCTAGACGATGAATCAGATAAGGTTCAATAACGTTGCTATGTCGCAGTGCGGCTAGATATCCATCCAAATACATCCGCATATCATCCGTGCGATAACCGCGATTCCATAACTCGACGAAGGCGTCGGTGAGTCTTTGGTAATAGCGGATGGTTTGTGTGTCTTGGAGCATAACTGCTGTATTAATCTCTTTGGAATGAGAATTGTAAATGATTCACGCTCAAATGTGAAGTGTAATTTCACTTTGGCATTAATTCAAAGTCAACACATCTACTTTGGGTACTACCCCTAGCAGCTACAAGCTACTTTAATCCTATTCCAGAAAACATCGATTCTAGTTATCTGCTCAGTTATTTGTCTGATTTTCATATTCAATGGGCCAATTGTATTGGTGTTATATTCCTGGATGAGGACAGTAATTTCGCGGAGAAATCTACTTTTACCATCAGGTTGAAAAGCTGTTGTATTAACGTTTAGCTGATTGGTTATAGATATTCCCACATTACACCCATTAAAAGCAGAATGTTAAGCTACAAGAATTTTTGATACGTCTAACAACACTGCTGAGAAATTTAATAAAAATTTAATAATATTTCTAATCCCCTATCTGCAAGGCATAAATTAAAGATATTGCCACGTTTTTTATGAGGAAATGTAAAGCTAATAGCAGTTGAAGTAACAAAGGCTACAAAACCTTAGAGATGGGCTTGTTACTTTGAAAGTCATCAGACGCTAAGGGGTCTTGCCGCCGTGGGTTCGGTTTGTATAGAAATCATTGAGGGGAATCCCCATCTGAGGTCGTTGTTGGGTTGGCACTTGCAACAGCTGGAATACCGTGTGCATCAAGCTGCCAGTATTTATCAAGCAAGGGAAGTATTTTTAAGCCATCAACCAACACTGGTAGTATTGGATGCAGACCTGCCTGATGGTGATGGCATTGAGTTTTGTCGTTGGTTGCATCGTCAGCAGCAGCCTCTAATCCTAATGCTATCTGCCCGTAACAGTGAAGGTGATATCGTCGCAGGTTTAAAAGCGGGTGCAGATGATTATCTGAGCAAACCTTTTGGGATGCAAGAGTTTTTGGCACGGGTAGAGGCACTGATTCGCCGGAAACGCACACCTACTGCGCCAGCTTATTTGGATTATGGCACTTTGCAAATCGATTTAGTTCAGCGCCGTGTCCGCTTCCAGGGGGAGTTTATCGATTTAACGCCCCAAGAATTCAGTTTGTTGTACGTTTTGGCACAAGCTGGAGGAGTACCTCTGAGTAGGTCGGAATTGCTGCGCCGTGCTTGGCCCGACGCTATCGATAACCCTCGTACCATTGATACTCACGTTTTATCACTGCGGAAAAAGGTTGAACTTGATCCTCGCCAACCAAACTTGATTCAAACTATCCGCAATGTAGGATACCGTTTTAACATGGAAATTTTGAATACCAATATTTCACAATCACAAACAACAAAGTTAGCTAGAGAAAGATTTAATAATCAACGTTCAACACTTACTAGTAGTCAAGTGTGATGGGGAATTGGGCATTGGGAATTGGGAATTGAGAAAGTAAGATAACGACTCTTAACTCCTGTCTCCTAACCAATCCAAAATCTAAAATCCAAAATCGTCCTGAGCTTCTGCTTGAATTAAGCTTTCTCGTAATTCAAGCCAGTCTATCTCAGAGACTGTTTGATTTGCGGATAAACGACCTTGTTCTAGGTGTAATAATCGATTACAAAACATTTGGGCAAGTTCCAGTTGGTGATTTACCATCAGAATCGTGGTTTGATGAGTTTGACTCAACTGGTTTAAGACTTGCATTAGATGAGAAGCTGTACCAGCATCAAGGGAAGAGGTTGGCTCGTCTAATAATAATATTTTAGGCTGGATGAGTAAGGCACGAGCGATCGCTACTAGTTGTCGTTGTCCAGCAGAAAGTTGTACCTCAGTTCGCCCTAACCATTCATTGGGAATGTGCAGTTGTTCTGTCCAATAACTGACTTGTTGCTGAATTGTCTGTTTGGGCAAACTACGCAAAACTAAAGGATAAGCCAAAGCTTGCCCAGCTGTCATCCCCAACAGCTTTGACTCTTGCAATACCAGTACAAGCATCTGGCGTAGCTGGATGACAGGAATTTGGCGATATTCTTGATTTTCTAGATAGATTTTGCCACTGGTGGGTTCAATTAGGCGGTTGATGAGGCGTAATAATGAAGTTTTACCAGCGCCTACTGACCCTACAATGGCAATACGTTCGCCCTGAAATACTTCCAAGTCAATATCTCGCAATATGGGATACCCTTTCTGATTGCCTGGAAGTTGGGTTTTCAGCTTTGTAAACAGATTAACTTGCTCTAGCCTGAGTATGACCTTATTCAAGGGAAGTGAGGAGATAGGGGAGAAATAACCAATGCCCAATTTTAAGTTAATTGTGCAGTAGTTAAGGCTGTAGCGATCGCCCAGCCATCGACTAATAGTAACAGCAGTGTGAATCCTAGTAAAATGAGGTACATCCAGGGCTGTGCTAAAGGACGAACATCTGTAGTATCAATGCCCGTCTTTGCTTGGACAATTTGCACAAAACGGGCAAATCCAGCTACACGCATTGGTAGTAAATAAGCTTTCCCATCCTGGCTGAGGAAGTAATAAACTAGTCCTCCTTGACCAGTGGTGCGGGGTTTTAACTCTTTCACCTCTGACCAAGGTAAAAACCAGCCTTTACGGAAAAATCGAGGCACCCAGGCGGGGTAAGTAACCTTAATTCCCTGGTCATCTACCATTACTTGTTCAGTCAATATCGCGTACAAGGCAACTAAACCGATGCTAATCCCTATCCACAAAAATTCTGGGGGTACGGGTGCGGCTGTTACCTGGGATAAAAAGGGTAATGGGACTGTGAGTGCTATGTATAGACTCAGCAGCGTTATCCGAATTAAAGGAGACAGACGAAAAATAGAAACTGAGATATTGGCTGAGTTTGCTGTCACGGCTTAATTACAATGCTTTTCTTCATTGTAGGGTAGGTCTATGTCTTAGCTGGACTGTTGAAATAGGGTATGCCACTTTAACAATTCGTAATGGGCTACGCCCCGCTACGCTAACGTAATTCGTAATTACTAATTCTTTAAGGTAAATACTTTTGTACTACAATCCAACCAGTAAGGGATACCCAGGCAAATCCTATAAACAGAATAATATTTATGCCGATATGTAAGGGTCTAGCCCAAGGTCGTCTGGTGCTAATCTGTGTGGCACTGAAAGCAGACAGTAAAACTAATGCTACGACTATCAATCCAGCGACCAAGTGTGAGGAGTGACCTAAAGAACCAAAGTGCCCTAAAGTGCCAACAATACCGATCGCCAGCAATAGTAGCACTAAGCTTACCATGCTGATTCCCATTGTATAGTGGAGCGATCGCACCCCTTTATTTCCGCCCATAAATGGCGTAATAAAAGGAAATTCCTGCGAAGTTCTCACTCGAAACATTAAAACGCCGGTGATTGCTAACATCAGATATGCCAGCAGGGACAAACCCATCGACCAGGCCGCTATTTTCCACAACCAAAGAAATGAAGGCAGATTCATAAGAATGATTGTAGATGAGAGTGGGCAGTGGGGAGATCAGCAGATAAGGTGAGAAAGTGTAACAAGTCTTTTCCCTTGTCCCCAAAACCCGAAAAGTATTTATGTCCCATGCCCAATATAAAAAGGGCTACCGAATTCAGCAACCCCAAAATTGAGTCAAATTGTTTTTTTAATGAATAGCTCCTAAAGAGCGACTTGTAAGGGTTTTATACTATCTCCAGTGTTTGTATTAATTTGCTGCACCAATGATTTGGTACTAATAGGGTCTTTTTCTGATAATGAGTCTGTATCAAACTCATGAGTAGTGGTTTCTTCGAGCATCAGGCGATCGCACGGAATATTATCGGATAAAATTGCACTTGCCATCATCCCTGTATGAATCTCCAATTGGCCTTTTCGTGGAGCTTCAAAAACTAAACGTTGTCCAGGGAAAACAACCCTTTCAAAGTACCAGTTGGGAATATTGCAGATGCGAGCCACCTGTATTTTGCTCGTGGCATTAATGTAGCAGCAGAGAATTTTTCCCGATTGCTCTGGTGGTAGAGGATCTAATATTTGAGCCATAACTGCTGAGGAGCTTTACGCCACAATTTTACATTACACTGGGCAAGCCTAGCACTCACTGATCCCCAGTTGCTGTAACTGTGAATACCAACTGTGTCTTTGGAGATTATTTCTTCCTAAAGATATATTTGTAGTTATAAAAATTTTGTAATTTTTTGTTGCTTTTTCGGAATTATACACTATATACAAAAGTTTTTAAGATTTTTATCCTGGTATCAAAGCTTTAATTCTCTTAGGGCAGATAAGACGACGATCCCCTTGCTTTTCGCCTAGCGAGTAAGGAAGTTTTGCCGTTTCATCTATCCCAGGATTAATAGGCTGGGATCATCGCTTAATGAATAAACTCAATGTTATGGTAAAGCTATATGAAAAATATCTTCATAAAGCCTATCTATAAATTCTATGTATGTTTTATGCATAGCAATTTTAGCGTTTCCGGCAATTGCTAATATTAGTTTTCTCATTACCAGCAATCAAATGAAATGTCAAGGGCAATTGTGATAATTAAAACCGAATAAAACAAGCACATACTTTAAAACTGGATGTTTTTCTCGCTTTCTCCAAAGATTGGCAAGATGGAAGTCAAAACACAAATGATGGAAAATCGAATTCTTTACGTTCGCCTTCCTTGTAACCCCATCTTTCCTATTGGGGTTGTCTACTTGAGCGATCATGTCCATAAGCAGTTTCCTAATATTGAACAGCGCATCTTCGATTTAGGAACGGTGCCACCTTTAGACTACAATTCTGCTCTGGATCGCTGTATCGATGAATTTAAACCGACACTGCTAGTATTTTCTTGGCGGGATATTCAAATTTATGCTCCAGTTGGCGGACGTGGTGGGAACCCACTGCAAAATGCCTTTGAATTTTACTACGCTAAGAATCCTCTATTAAAACTACGTGGCGGATTGGGCGGTTTACGAATCTTCATCGCTTACTATGTAGAGTTATGGCGAAACCAGGGCTTAATCAAACGCGGTTTAAAGCGTGCCCAAAAATATAATTCTAATGCCCGTGTCGTTGTAGGTGGTGGTGCAGTTAGCGTATTTTACGAACAGTTGGGTAAAAGTTTACCTCAAGGAACAATTATTTCTGTAGGTGAAGGGGAAACCCTGCTAGAAAAACTTTTAAGTGGCAAAGATTTTCGAGATGAACGTTGTTACGTTGCGGGAGAAACCCAACCACGGAAACGCCTGATTCACGAACAACCCACCCCACTAGAAAAAACAGCTTGTAACTACGACTATATCGAAACCATCTGGCCGGAATTTAACTTTTACCTGCAAGAAGAAGACTTTTATATCGGTGTACAAACTAAACGTGGTTGTCCCCACAACTGTTGTTATTGCGTCTATACGGTTGTCGAAGGCAAACAAGTACGCATCAACCCAGCAGATGAAGTAGTGGCTGAGATGCGCCAATTATACGATCGCGGCATTCGCAACTTTTGGTTTACCGATGCCCAATTTATCCCCGCACGAAAATTTATCGACGATGCCATAGAGCTATTGCAAAAAATCGTCGATTCTGGTATGACAGATATCCATTGGGCAGCATATATCAGAGCCGACAATTTGACACCAGAGTTGTGCGAGTTGATGGCGAAAACTGGGATGAATTACTTTGAAATCGGGATTACCAGTGGTTCTCAAGAACTCGTGCGGAAAATGCGGATGGGGTACAATCTGCGAACCGTCTTGCAAAACTGCCGTGACTTAAAAGCAGCTGGTTTCAATGACTTAGTTTCCGTCAACTACTCCTTTAACGTTATTGACGAACGTCCCGAAACCATCCGCCAAACCATCGCTTACCACCGCGAACTAGAACGGATTTTTGGTGCTGATAAAGTCGAACCTGCTATCTTTTTTATTGGGCTGCAACCCCATACCCATTTAGAAGAATACGCTTTCAAAGAAGGCATCCTCAAACCAGGGTATGATCCAATGAGCTTGATGCCGTGGACAGCCAAAAAACTCCTCTGGAATCCCGAACCCCTTGGTTCATTTTTCGGCGAAGTTTGCTTGCAAGCTTGGCAACAAAACCCCAACGATTTCGGACGCGAAGTCATGAAAATCTTAGAAGAAAAACTGGGTTGTGCCGACTTAGAAGCAGCACTTTCCGCACCAATAGAAACGAAAGAAAAACAGTTAGCGGGTATATCCTAGAAAACACGAACTCTGAATTTCTCTCCTCTCTTCCTCTGTGCCTCTGCGGTTATTTTTACCAAATCCCATGTTAGAAGGTTCAATCTTACAAAAGCTAGAAACAGCCCATCGCCATACCACCAGGCCAATTCGATTCGGTGTTTACTACAAAAATACCCTAGTTGCCCTGTGCCACGCTTTAGAAGACCATATATTAACCGATGACGGTACGCCCCTAGTGATCACAGCCTTTCAACAGGGGAAATGGTATCTACAAGAAGCTGAACGATATGCAGACATCGCCCAGCGTAGCCGCCAGATTGCCATTATGGCCGCCTCTGAATCTGGCTTTGCTGAACATCCTACCAGCCAGCTACCCAACGTAGACTTAGTAGGATTAGATGCAGGCGATCCAGTTGAACAGGAGTGGCACTTAATTATTTTATCGCCTAAATACACAGCAATGGTAATTTGTCAAGAATTATCAGAAGCTGATTATGGCAGCACTGGAGTACCGACATCAGACTTAGAGCGGAAATTCTATGGTTTGTGGACATTTGAGCCGGAGTTAGTCCAAGAGACAGCAGAAATAGCGATCGCTCATATCAAAAAATACAACCCAGAACTGGCGGATAAACTCACAGCCGATAAACAACAAATTGTCCCGTCAATGGACAGATCCCAAAATTTAGGTGCAGTTGTCTCACGTGTAGTAGATTATCTCCAGACTGGGCAATATAATTTATCCATCCCAACAGCGTCTCACCAACAAACCCTAGATCGCAACTTGGTTTCTAACGAAATCCAAGCCTTTTTGCGAATGGCGCAACTGATGGATATGGCAGATGTCAACAATCCAATGGCAGCTGCGGAAGTAGTAGCACTTGCTGAAGCGATCGGCCAGCTTTTGGATCTTCCCGCATGGCAAATTAAAAGATTGCGGCTAGCAGCTTTGTTGCATCGCATAGATCCATTACAAAAAGCCGAAAGCGTTCTCACTGACAGTATATCCGCACGCTATCACGAAGATGCCCCCAGTTGTCCCTTAACTTGTCCCTTAGTACCAGGGGCACAAGTATTGCGAACCATGCCAAGATTACGAGCAGTTGCCCAAATTATTACTCACCAAAGCGAGTGGTGGAATGGCACAGGGGAACCAGCAGGTTTAGCGGGTGATGAAATTCCCCTAGAGTCGAGAATTTTGGCATTATTAGCAGACTTTCAGTGGCGAGTCAATCAGCGAAAATCTTCAAATCAAAGCCGGGAACAGATATTTACTCAAGCTTTAGATGAGTGCAAACAGCAACAATCTAACCGCTTTGACCCTAAACTTGTAGATACCTTAACTTTATTAGTTATGGGTTTACAACAGGGACTCGACTTACCTATCATGACACCCAAAGTCAGCGCCGGCATCTGGATACTAGATTCCCAATGGGATAGCCACAGCAAGATCAGTGAGGAGATTGGTAGTTACTTTACATGAATATTGAAGCCATTAGATTAGGAAAACTCAAACAACTTCCAGGGGCAAATTTAGAAGACGAGGAACTCTCTCGACTGGATTTAAGCCGTATTAATCTTGCTGGTGCTAACCTTGTTGGCACTAATTTCGCCGCTTCAAAACTCGAAGGTGGGCATTTGGAGGGGGCAAATTTGATGGGAGCCAACCTCCAAGAAACTGACTTGCGGGCGAATTTGATGGGAGCCAACCTGATGCAAGCAGATTTAACAGGTGCTGACTTGCGGGGTAGTAATTTGCGTGGCGCTAACTTGATGGGAGCAAGACTCAGTGATGTGTCATTGGTGGGTGCTTTCTTGAGTGGTGCCAATTTGATGAACGTCAATTTACAAGGCGTTGATTTGCGCGGTGCTGATTTGCGCGGTGCAAACCTGACTGGGGCAAATCTCAAAGGTGCAGATTTGAGTCGCGCCGATTTACAAGGGGCTTTATTGAGTGAAGCAAACCTGGAAGAAGCCGATTTGCGAGGGGCGAATTTGGCAGGGGCGAATTTTTCAGGAGCAAATTTACTCTGTGCAGAGTTAGAAGGTGCAAATTTGAGCGGCGTTAATTTGAATAAAGCATGTGTGGTGGGTACTGTGGTTGAGACTCTTGCGTAAAGATTGCACCAAAAAGCCCAGTATCCTTGGGTATTGTTAAAATTTTTGCAGATGAAGCAGGTAAAAATTTGTGAGTCTACAAGAAGTTATCAAACTAGCAAAGCAGCTTTCAACTGTGGACAAAGTACGTTTGATCCAGGAAGTTGCTCCTGATATAGAACGCGAGTTAACAGATAAACTCTCTAACTTTCCCCGACAATCCTTATGGGGACTCTGTGCTGATTTAGGAAACGCACCTTCCACAGAGGAAATTGATGCTGCGTGCTGTAGCTGACACCCATGCAGTAATTTAGTACATTTTTGGCGATTCACGATTATCAACAACTGCCCAAAATACTATAGCCCAAATAGCATCTTCTGGAGATCAAGTTGCTTTCTCCTACATTACCCTAGCCGAAATTGTCTACTTGAGTGAGAAAGGGCGTATTTCTCCACTAACACTTGAACGCCTGCTTGCATCTGTTGACACAACTGATGCTGTACTGCTTGAAGTTCCTTTTAATAGGCATATAGCTGAAGCTTTGCGCTGAGTGAATCGCTCACAAGTACCAGATTTACCCGATCGCATTATTGCTGCTACAACCTTATATCTGGGAGTATCAGTGATTAGTCGAGATAGCAAAATTCAACTATCTAGTGTTAATACCATTTGGTGACATTCCTACTTGCGATTTATGAGCAGTTAAATCGTTAATATACTTTCGTTGTCTTATTGGGGCATTTTACTACACCGTTTATTTTCATATATGAGGCGATCGCTCAGTTCGCCCTCGTATCCACAAAGCTAGTACACTCATCAACAACACCCCCATCACTCCTTGTAGGGGATTATTATTCACACCAGTTACCCAATCAGGAACTTGACCAGAATATTTCACTAATTCCCCAACATTAATAATGTAGTAGCCCCAAACTAAACCACCATGCAAACCAATTGGTAAACCCAAGCGTCCCCTTCGCCAACGCTTTCCCCATACCTGCGTTAACCCCAGCAGTACTAAAGCTGGAAATTGTGGCAGTGTATGAATAATTGCCTCCAAGGGTTTAATAAAATGCAATGTAGCAAAGGCAGTTGCATCTGTCCACAGTGCGACACGCGGACTGTAATCTCGTTGTAATTCATCTAGCAACCAGCCTCGGAATAACAATTCCTCAGCAAATCCGATGCCCAAACCAACAAGTAAACCCTCTAAAATAACTTTCAGCAAAAAAACTTTCGGTTGTTGCCACACCAACCAACCCAATAAACTTTCTACCCCAAAAAGTATCAGAAGATTAATTATCCCCATAGCCAAACCACGCAGCAAATCCACACCGTTTTGTCGCGTGAATTCTAAGCCATAATGCCGCAGAATTTGGGACTGTTGGTAGACATATTTACCCCATAGTCTCAGGAGAAAAATAAATACTGCATATAACAATACCAATGTCAATATACTTTCTAAGTTTGAATCATGCACTAGTAAGTATATTGGTGTAGCCAATGGCAACCATAGCAACAATAAAGTCAAAATAAAACAACCCAGCCTGATAGGGGCAGGGCGTTCAGCTAGACGGACAAAGTTTTTTTTCATACTAGATTAAGTCACTAATCACTAGTCAATACTTTAATTTTCGACAAATGACCAATGACAAATGACAAATGACCAATGACTATTCGTCAGGTTCAATCGTGCTACTTAAACCGTGACTTATCAATGTTTCGCAATAGAACTCAGCGTGTTCCAGAGCGCAAGTAATGACTAAAGCTAGCCCGTTAGTATGGGCTTCCATCATGATGCTAACCGCCTGGGGTTGGGTAAGGCTTGGTACAGTGGCTATTAGTGACTGCACAACATGCTCCATAGAGTTATAGTCATCGTTATGGAGCAAAACGCGATACCGAGGCGCTAGCTTACGAATTGTGGAAGGCTTTTCAATAGTTTCAACTGACACGGCTCTTTGCTCTTTTCTTTTTGATTCACTACTACAAGGTGTCTGTGTAGCGATCGCTTAACAGTTATTTACCTATTCTATAGTATTTCTGTTCAGATACTATGCTAGAAAAACCGCTCTACTTAGTTTTGCGTAGCCACTTGTAAAGCAGATGTCTCAGACATAGTTGCCGTCAGAGTGCTACCCTAATCTTACAGAAGCTTCCTTAAACGTAGCGCATTTTCATCTTTAAAATTAAGGAAATTGCAAAATAATCCTTGCCCCTGCCCCAACTCCATAATCATGGACATTAGCCTAGATTTTCTTCAACCAGGACAAATTGTGTCTTTAGAGCATGGCGACAGAAATCTGTATGCAGAAGTCATTCAATTTGTAGTTTCCCGCCAGTTGTGCTGGGTGCGTCCTTTACTAATGGTTACTTTGATTCAAGAATCGCCGCTAATTACTGATTTGCGAGATGCGTCTGACTTACTTTGGCCTGCAAATTTATTTCGACCAGCATTAGACACAGAAGTGATTACCTTCTTGAGTCAAGTTTTAGCAAAAGAACCGAAAACTGAGCCTGACTCAGCCGCCAAGCAGCAACTTAATCAATTTATTCATCAACTATGGTCAGCATATCAATAGGCATGGGGCAAAGGATATGACTAGAAGTTAGTTTATCTGGAGTGCCAACAACCATACTGATGATATCAACTCCCTTCGCAACGAGTTCATTCTGCTTGTAAACAATTTCAGCAAACAGAAAGGGAGGAATTTTTTCTCGGCGTTTAGCGAACTACATAGCGATTTACTCCGAATGCACAATAATGTGGAGGGTTATTAGCACGGTTTACGCCATTCTAGTTATTTAAATAATCAACCTCAGAGAAAAATACAAACAATAATATCGCTCTTATTATCCCACCTGCCTTTACTAAAACTTGTTTTTCAACTTGGAATTTTGATTACTTCAGTATTCATCAAATTTACTTAATATACCTCTATGCATAAGCAGTTAGGAATATCCGAAGCTGGGAACCAACTTAATTCTACCAGCATCCATCTCCGACATTAATAATTCCAGAGCTTCGTAGTCAACGTCAGAAATATAACCCAGTTCTGTCAGTTCTGAATTGATTTCATTTTCTATCTCCGGAGTTAGCTTTTTAATGTCAAGAGCTTTTTCTACCAATTTACGAATAGCGTACTTAGTTCTCATAAGTAATACATCCAACTGTAATATGATACTAATTATCCCAGAAAACTCTTAGTATAAAGAGCGATCTAAATACTAATTTATTTGTGATATAGATCACATTTAATTAGTTAGATAGATAATTCGCTATGACTCTGGCGTATGCCATCAGCAACGCTAAAGTGGGAGATTTAACTTACCGTTAAGACTTGGCTAAATTAGCTTGAGTTATAGACTAAGCAACTTTTATCAGCATAGTTACTGATTATTTGTTTGCTCTATGGCTGTCTATGTTGATTGTTTTTGAACTGAGATAAAAAAAAAGTATATATAAACACATTTTAACCTGGAATTATAACAATCTTTAAACAGAGATACTAAAGAAATAAAGATTCAGCAAAGAGAGCTAAGACGTATGGTCGATGCAACAAAATAGAGTTTATGTTCAAATAATCCTTAGCGTGACGCTTCAATAATTCTCAATAGGATGTAACTATGCAAGCAGTGCTTAACTATCCCAAAATTGCAGTTATTCGCCCCCAAGGGTGTTTGAATGCTACAAACGCCTTGGAATTTGAACGAGATATGACCACAGCGTTGACACAAAATGTTATTTCCATCTTGGTACTAGACCTCGCAGCAGTAGAATCATTAGACAGCGCGGGGTTGATGGCATTGTTATCTATACACAAGCTGGCTCTGAGTTTAGGAAGGGGTTTTCAACTTTGTGCTGTTGCTCCGTCAATTAGAATTATTTTTGAACTAACGCAACTCGATAGAGTATTTGAAATATTGGATGGTGAAGTTGAATTGGCCCCAATATAAACCAGTTAAAACGCGAACTTTATGTAAAGGAGTTATAAGTTACAACGATAAATTATGTTAGAAGACCTAATTCAATGCTAAAGTTTGGTTTGGGTAGCTGTAATTAAGGTAGCTAGAAGATAGCACAGTGGCTGTTGCAGTTGAGAAATTAATAACATCGGATATTTTAAAACCAGGGCGTTACCTTGGCAATGAGCGTTTAGCAGTACACAAAGCTTGGGATAAGACAGCAATACGCTGGGTCTTAACCTACCCGGAAGTATATGAAGTCGGTGCATCTAATTTAGGGCACATTATCCTATACAACATCTTGAATGCCCAACCGCGTCAATTGTGCGATCGCGCCTACCTCCCAGGAAAAGACCTGGCAGCCAAACTACGCGAAACTAATACGCCATTGTTTGCGGTAGAGTCAAAGCGATCACTCACAGAATTTGACATTTTAGGTTTTAGCCTCAGTTACGAACTGGGTGCAACTAATATTCTCGAAATGTTGGATCTGGCTGGAATTCCCTTGACGTGGAGAGAAAGGCAAAAAGCGGTGGAAGCAGGGGGAGAATTTACGAATCTCCAATCCCAGTTTCCGTTAATTTTTGCTGGTGGGCAAACAGCAACATCGAATCCTGAGCCTTACGCTGACTTTTTCGACTTTATCGCCCTTGGAGATGGAGAAGAACTGCTGCCAGAAATTGGTTTGGTATTAGAAGAAGGCAAACAAGCAGGATTAAGTCGGGAAAATCTGTTATTGGATTTGGCACAGATACCAGGCGTATATGTGCCTCAGTTTTACGACATGGCAGAGGATGGCTCAGTTCATCCTCATCGCTCTGACGTACCAAAACGAATTCTGCGACGGGTGGCAACCCCCATACCAGCATATTCCATTGGGCTAGTTCCTTATGTAGAAACGGTGCATGACCGTTTGACGATTGAAATTCGGCGTGGTTGCACTCGTGGCTGTCGCTTCTGTCAACCAGGAATGCTGACTCGGCCAGCACGGGATGTAGAACCCGATAAGGTTGTAGAAGCAATTGAACAGGGAATGCTGGCAACTGGTTACAATGAGTTTTCCCTATTATCTCTGAGCTGTTCTGATTATTTATCCCTACCAGCAGTGGGGATGGAAATCAAAAATCGCTTAAAAAATGAAAATATTTCTCTGACTCTACCAAGCCAACGGGTAGACAGATTTGATGAGAATATTGCCAATATCCTGGGAGGTACACGGCAAGGCGGACTAACTTTTGCTCCAGAAGCTGGAACTCAGCGGATGCGAGACATCGTAAATAAAGGTTTGACGAATGAAGAATTGTTGCGGGGCGTAAAAACCGCTTGGGAGCAAGGCTGGGATAAAATCAAGTTGTATTTTATGATTGGCTTGCCGGGTGAGACGGATGTTGATGTTTTGGGCATTGCGGAAACAGTCAGCTGGCTACAGCGAGAATGTCGGGGTAAAGGCAGAAAACCCCTGAACTTTAACCTAACAATTTCTAACTTTACGCCTAAGCCGCATACACCATTCCAGTGGCACTCAGTTTCTACCACTGAATTTAAGCGCAAACAAAACCTGTTGCGGCAAGAATTCCGCCGGATGAAGGGAATGAAGGTAAATTTTACCGATATCCGCATTTCGGCAATGGAAGATTTTGTGGGACGAGGCGATCGCAATTTGAGCAAAGTAGTCCGCCGCGCCTGGGAATTGGGTGCAGGGATGGATTCCTGGTATGAAAATTTAGATCAGGCTTTTAGCGCTTGGGGAGATGCGATCGCCGGGGCCGATCTAGATTGGAAATACCGCCAAGTAGAAAATGGCGAATGGAATTTGTTTCACGCACAAGAGCAGAACAAATCGCCAGATGCGGAAAATGTCCAATTCCTCAGTCCTCACTCTCTAGATACTCCCCTACCTTGGGATCATATTGATACCGGGATTGATAAAAACTGGCTCAAAGAAGACTTGCAACGTGCCTTAGCAGCCGCAATTGTACCGGACTGCTCTTTTGAAGGTTGTTCTCACTGTGGCGTATGTGGAACCGACTTTGGCCATAACATCGTGATTGCACCACCTGTTATCCCACAATTCGCTGGCGAGTTTGTTCCCAACACAACCAAGGCTCAACGACTCCGAGTTTGGTTTGGAAAACAGGGTAATATGGCTTTGGTAAGCCACCTAGATTTAATCCGTCTGTTTGACCGAGTTGTGCGGCGAGCAGGCTTGCCTATTGCTTTCACTGGTGGGTTTCATCCAATGCCGCGAATTTCTGTAGCAACTGCTTTGGCTCTAGGCGCTACTAGTAGCGGTGAAATTGCGGATTTTGAGTTAACTGTACCAGTGGATATCGAGACTTTTCGAAAAGAATTGGTTCGGGAAATGCCCACAGACATACCTGTATATAATGTGGAGCAGATAGATTTAAAAACTCCAGCAGCTACTCAACTGCTAGAAACCGCAGAATATTTAATTACCGTAGCAGCACTTGAAGAAACAACACCTATACAATGGCAAAACTGGATCGATACCATCAAAGCAAAAGATGAGCTTTGGTACGAGCATACAACAAAGTCAGGCAAGAGCCAGTTAATAAATCTGCGCGATCGCTTATTTGAACTGGAATTAGTAGAAACCCACAAAGGCATTGCAGAATCTATATCTGTTATCCGTTATGTAGGTAGCTATCGCCAAGATGGTTTTCTATTGCGTCCTGAACAAATCCTGTTTATGCTAGGGATAGTGGGTAGTGGAGAATTTCAACTCCTGCACATCCACCGCAATCGGCTAATTTTAGCGGTATAATCCCTGTAGGGCAGCTTGCTAGTAGTTGTCCTAACATGTTACATCGTCGGAATTGATTTTTAGCAAGGTTGCGTTAGAATGGGGTGAAGAGAATTTTTCTGGCGCTGCATTGAATTAGCTGGTTCACTACCCTGGTGTTCAGGGGGCGAAAGCAAAGATATTAGAGTGCAACTTCTAGGATTTTATCCCAGACAAACTGAGGCAGATTAAAGAACACACTCTCTCTTTATAGCTAACTTGTGAATCAGTAACTAACAGCAGGCTCGGTTAGCTTCTCTAAATCCATACTTTTTTTCCAACAACTGCTGAATGTCTAATCCACAGTATTGCCCAAGAGCTAGTGCGTTACTCTTCTAGAGTTGTTCGCCCTTGGTGTTACCGTAGGGTAAACAACTGCTGTAGGTTAAGCCGATTTGCAGACGTTCACGAGACGCGCAAAGCGCGGCTTAAAAGTAGGGTAGCAGCTGGCGTTGCTGAGTATAACCCTAAGAATAAATCCAGGGAATGGAAAATAGAAATAGTTTCTTTTTCTTAACGACTTCAGTAGGTTACTCTCAAAAAAAGCTTCCTGAGTTAAAAACTCACTCAGGATTTATAACTTTCAACTCAGAACTCTCTTCATTGAGAGTATTGCATTGCAAATCAACCATAGATGGTTGATTTAATTGCTTAAACATGCAGCCGTTCTGGAATAATCCGCCGCGAAAACGCTCTTAAGAGCGCCAATAGCTATTTAACTTAGAACATCAGGTTTGCGATTTTTATCATCAGTAGCGCCTTTTGAGGGTTGCAAGGGCAACAAAGGTATAACAAACCTCCAGACCTATTGGTGCTGCCAATTTTTGAGGAAATTGAATGCCAAAACAAATTATCATCGCGGAGCAGCACCAAATTGCTGCTGTCTTTTCCGAAGATCAAATACAGGAACTCGTTGTTGCTACCGGTCATCATCAAATAGGTGATATCTACTTAGGAGTAGTAGAAAACGTATTGCCTGGGATAGATGCGGCTTTTGTGAATATTGGCGACCCAGAGCGCAACGGTTTTATTCACGTCACCGACTTGGGGCCATTGAAGCTAAAGCGTACCGCAGCAGCCATTACAGAACTATTAGCACCACAGCAGAAAGTTTTGGTGCAAGTAATGAAAGAGCCAACGGGAACAAAAGGGCCCAGGCTCACGGGTAATATCACCTTACCTGGACGCTACGTAGTACTAATGCCTTATGGTAGGGGCGTAAATTTATCCCGACGAATTAAAAGTGAAAGTGAGCGCAACCGCTTACGGGCACTAGCGATTTTGGTAAAACCGGCGGGAATGGGTTTGCTCGTGCGTACAGAAGCCGAAGGCAAACCAGAAGAAGCGATTATGGAAGATTTGGAGTTGCTGCAAAAGCAATGGGAGGCGATTCAGCAGGAAGCGCATTCTACCCGTGCCCCAGCACTACTCAACCGAGACGATGACTTTATCCAGCGCGTATTGCGGGATATGTACGGCGCGGATGTCAATCGGATTGTCGTAGATTCCAGTACTGGTTTGAAGCGCGTGAAGCAGTACTTGCAGAATTGGAGTGGCGGTCAAACACCGCAAGGATTGTTGATTGACCATCACCGCGATCGCTCCCCAATTTTAGAGTACTTCCGCATCAGTGCTGCTATTCGAGAAGCTCTGAAACCAAGAGTAGACCTACCTTCTGGCGGTTACATCATCATTGAGCCAACGGAGGCTTTAACCGTAATTGATGTTAACTCAGGTTCCTTCACGCGATCGGCGACAGCCAGAGAAACAGTTTTGTGGACAAACTGTGAAGCTGCAACAGAAATTGCTCGCCAGTTGCGTCTGCGGAATATTGCCGGAGTGATTGTCGTTGATTTCATTGATATGGAATCCCGACGTGACCAACTGCAAGTTCTCGAACACTTTAATAAAGGACTCAAAGCAGACAAAGCTCGTCCCCAGATTGCTCAACTTACGGAACTGGGTTTAGTAGAACTGACCCGCAAACGTCAGGGTCAAAATATTTACGAATTGTTTGGTGAAACTTGTCCCACCTGTGGCGGTTTAGGGCATACTGTGCGTCTGCCTGGAGAACTTGAAAACCGATTACCAATACCAGCAGAAACACCAGAACGTGAGCGTTTTGTATCCCTACCTCACCGAGAACCACGTCAGCCATCCGCCCGCGTCCCGGAACCACGAGAAACATACGACGGGTTTGGGGAAGCATTTGACGGCGACTCGGAATCGACTAACTTAAATCTGATTAATCATCCTAGTTATCAAGAACTGAATGATAATAAGCGTCGTACCCGTACTCGCCGTAGTCGAATTGGCATTAATGGGTTAAATGGGAAAGATGAATCTCGGGTTATTGCCAATCCATTAGCTTTTGTCAACGAGCCAGATTTAGACCTTGATATAGAACCAGAATTAGGAGTTACACCAGAAATTCCCTCACCCACCCTTGGTAAACCAGGTTGGAATGAAAGAGTAGAGCGCACTGTAGAGCGTGCTAAAGTTATCAAGCCAGAACCAGTTAAACCAGTGGTAGAACCACCGGAGATTAGAACTGTAGAAATGAGCCTCCAGGAACAGGATATGTTTGCCTTGATGGGAATATCTCCCTTGGTGAAGTTAGAGCAAGAGGTTAAGAATACCAAATCTGTGATTATTAACGTGATTCAGCCTGGTCAAGTGCGAACAACTCCCACTGAATCTCTCTCAGAATCACCTATTGCCCAAAAAGTACCACCTGAAGTAGTTGCAACCAAGTCACCAATACCAAAAGTTATTGAGCCAGAACAAAAATCTTTAATAGAAGAGACAGCTGAACCATCTGAGTTGACTGCCAATCCTTCTGAAAGCTTGTCTGCAAAAGCCTCCGTCAAAGCGATCGCAGATGAAAGTGATTCAAGCAGCGCCGCCAATGCGATCGCAGATGAAAGCGATGCGAACAGCGCCGCCACTGCTAGCCGCCGTCGCCGCCGTCGTTCCTCAGCGATCGAGGATAATTAATTTGCTTTATGGTAGAAACATCACCAACGCCCTTGGAACAATCCAATTGGCTGGAGTTTTCTACCTTGTCAGGGATTCCAGGATTGGTTGCAGGTGTGGATGAAGTAGGGCGAGGCGCTCTATTTGGCCCGGTGGTAGCGGCAGCAGTGATCCTACCAGATCATGCTTTGCCAATACTGATGGCAGCTAAAATTAAAGACAGTAAAAAGTTGTCTAGTTCTCGGAGAACTCAGCTAGCACAGCAAATTTGTGGGCTGGCTATAGACTGGAAAATTGGGTTTGCTTCTACTGCCGAAATTGACAAGATAAATATTTTGCAAGCGACACTATTAGCAATGAAGCGGGCTGTACTGAAGTTAAAGGTACAGCCTGCAATCTGCTTGGTTGATGGCAATCAGTCAATCAAAGACTTGCTATTGCCACAACAAACAATAGTTAAGGGAGATGAGCGATCGCTCGCTATTGCCTCTGCTAGTATTGTTGCCAAGGTTTGGCGTGATGATTTGGTACTGCGTCTAGCATTGAAATACCCTATGTACAACCTAGAGCGTAACAAGGGCTATGGTAGCCAACGGCATTTGCTGGCTCTGCAACAATACGGGCCATCGCCCCTACATCGTCAGTCTTTTCGTCCTTGCCAAATCAAAGTACTGAACGCTGAGTGATTAAATGATTACTCAGCATTCAAGATTGGCAATTCGGTGCTGTCACTGTCAAGTCTTCTATCTTTAGTTTGTGATATCACCCAGTAGCGATAATCAGTCAAAAGTTGATTTAATAACCTTTGCCTAACCGACAACAGTACGCTTTTGAGCAAACCATTACCAGTAGCTTCTAAAATTGGCTTAGGAGTAAAGGAAAATGGCGGTGGTAAATCCACCAGCACTTCTAAATCAGCCCTTCCTTGCAGACGAGTGCCAGTACTAAACTCTTTGGGAGACAAATGCCCTTTTAAATTAAGGGCAAAGCGCTGGTTAATATACTCGAAACCCAATATTTCACAGCCTAGCGATCGCAAATAAATTATTCCATTTGATTCTGCCCAAACTCTCATGTCTACAGTCGGTTGAATGCTTAATGACATAAAAGTGAGCGGACGCATTTTCAAGCGAAATACTTCCTCAGAAAGCTGCTGAGTTCGGGTGTTGTCAGCCAAAGCCTTAACCAGACGTTGAGGCTGACGCAAGTAGTGCTGAATGTGAATAGGCTGCTCTGGAACAGCGATTTCAACCGATTGGGAGGCAGTAAACCGGGTAGCCATGAGCGGATAAAAATATCTGTCTCTTAATTTTAATATTTTTTAACAACTTAAATCTGATTATTAGAAAAGAGCAAAATTAGAGTTGCTTATCAGCTATACAGCATTAGCAAAAATTTGGTACGCTCATTACTATCTTTAGTTTAAGAAATATAGATTAGGATTAGCCCTTTCAAGGTGGGTAAAAATTTTGGTCAATAAATTCCTCTTTAAGCTCTATACTCTGTGCCATTTGCGTCTCTGTGGTTAAAAAAAATACTTTTAAACCGCAGAGGCACAGAGACCGATGAGAAAAAATAAGAGATTTTACGAGTTACCTTGAAAGGGCTAAGATTAGGATTTAACTCTTGACACAAAGTAAAGAATGTGAATATTTATTTGGTGAAAAACTAACATAATTGCTCTGAAGGTTTCAGAGCAATTTCGCCAAAAAAACTGCCAGAAAATCTATCTGGTAGAAGGCTAGTTTTCATAATTTGTTTTCCTAAATACATATTCAGGACTATTCGTTTAGTGGGTAAATTTTAGAGATAACAGTTTTTACTAATAATAAATATTGAATATATTTGTCAAAGCCAAAATATCATAATCTCTGTTTACACATTAAAGTCACAACTCAAGGCTAAAGGCATGACTCTATCGATCGCACATTTAGGGCCTCCCGGTACTTACGCAGAACAAGCAGCTGTTCTTTATGTCAACTGGTTGACTAAAAGTACGGGAGATGAAGCTACCTTATCTCCCTATCCCACCATCTCACAGTCACTGCACGCCGTTGCTGATGGTCAAGCTCACCTGGCTGTTGTGCCAGTAGAAAATTCTATTGAAGGGAGTGTTACCACAACACTGGATACACTGTGGCAGTTAGACAGTTTGCGAATTCAGTTGGCTTTGGTATTACCCATTGTCCATACCTTAATTTCCTGCGCCTCTGGTTTAGATAAGATTAAAACTGTTTACTCTCACCCGCAAGCTTTGGCACAATGTCAGGGATGGTTAGAGCGGTTTCTCCCGACTGTACAGATTATTCCCAGCAATTCTACAACCGAAGCACTACAGCGATTGGAGCAAGAAACAACAACAGCAGCGATCGCTTCTAGTAGAGCTGCTCAACTCTACAATTTACCGATACTTGCCACTGGTATTAACGACTATCCAGAAAACTGTACTCGTTTTTGGGTAGTAAGTCAGGGTGAAGCAAATGCTGGATACCAGACATCAAAAGTGCCTACCAGTCACACATCGCTAGCTTTTAGTATGCCTGCTAACACACCCGGAGCATTAGTCAAACCTTTGCAAATCTTTGCTCAACTAGGAATTAACCTCAGCCGGATTGAATCTCGTCCGACGAAGCGATCACTAGGCGAATATTTGTTTTTCATGGATTTAGAAGCAGATGTCAAGGAAGCACAAATGCAATATGCTTTAGCAGAATTAACTATCCACACAGAGATTTTAAAAATTCTTGGCGCTTACAATGTTTTGCCGATCAGCACTTTTACTTGAGAAGTTAGGAGTTATCAGTTAGGCAATATAAATTATAAGTTGTCGATCTTGTATTTTTTGTTATTTTTCCTAACTCCTAAACTCCTCACTTCTCACTTTTCGTTAAAGGTGTCTTTGAGAACAGCGCGAGCTGCCAAATGATTACGAGTAGAAGTTAAAATTTCTGCTTCCCGCTCTAGACGCGTTGCAGTATCTTGCATTTCTAGCAATAACTGTTGCTCTGCGGCGACACCGTAAAGATTACTGGCTACCCAATAAGATAGTTCTGTTGGTAGATCGGGCAAATCTTCTGGCAGTTCGATATTTTGTTCGGTTAATTTACCTGATAGACGCACAACATCTCGCAGTAGTTGTTCTACTTCAGTTGACAAAGGATGCAAATCTTTTGTTGGTGGTTGGTCTTCAATCCACTCAACTAAGCCAACGCGATATGGCTTTTCACGAACATACTCTAATACACGAAATCTTTGCTGCCCTAATGTCAACATCTTGATTCGATCATCTGGCAGCCGTTGGTGATGAACGATTTCTGCACAGCAACCAGTGTTTGCAATTGTACCTTTGACTGGATCGAACATCAAAACACCAAACCTGCGATCGCTCTCCAAAATCGTGTTCATCATGATTCGGTAGCGAAATTCAAAGATGTGTAAAGGTAATGGTCTAGTAGGAAACAGAACTACTTCGGGTAACGGGAACAGAGGTAGTTCACGAACTGCAATTTTAGAAGATGATGTCATTGTTACCTTGGTATAAACTTAATCTTTAAAATTTCTTTTTCTCTGCTTTTCCCGTATTTTGTCTATATTCTATCATCTGTTTCCTAGCTAAATAAAAGCCCTGAGATATATTTCTTCAGGGCTATGTAAAAATTCATACTAATTTGATTTGCCTTTTGTCCTTTGTCTGAGTACTAATGACTAATGACTAATTAAAGTTTGACTTCAATATCCACACCCGATGGTAGATCCAATTTCATCAGAGCATCTATAGTCTTAGAAGAGGGCTGGTAAATGTCAATAATCCGGCGATGGGTACGGGTTTCAAAGTGTTCCCGTGAATCTTTATCTACGTGAGGCGATCGCAGCACACAATAGATCCGGCGTTTTGTGGGTAAAGGAATTGGGCCTATGGCTGTAGCGTTGGTGCGGTTAGCTGTGTCTACAATCTTCTCGCAAGATGTATCTAATAAGCGTCGGTCAAAAGCCTGTAAGCGAATTCTAATTTTCTGCTGCTGTAGAGTTGCCATCTTTAATTTTCCAGGTTCTGCGTAATTAGGGGATTATTTACAGGTTAAAGGTTACAGGGTAAAGGTTACAGAAAACTATTACCTGTCCCCTGTAACCTATTACCTTATTTATAGAGGGAAGAGAAAGGAGCAGAGAGGAATCATACCATCTCTGCTCCTTTGTTATGAGCAAAAAGGTGCTACTTGATAATTTTGGAGACGACACCAGCACCTATAGTGCGTCCACCTTCGCGGATAGCGAAGCGCATTCCTTGTTCAATCGCGATCGCGTTGATCAATTCTACTGTCATCTTGATGCGATCACCTGGCATCACCATTTCTACTTCTTTGCCTTCATCGGAGGTGTAGGCTTTGATGGTACCAGTTACATCAGTTGTCCGCACGTAGAACTGGGGACGGTAGCCAGCGAAAAATGGAGTCTTACGACCACCTTCTTTTTCTGTTAAGACATACACCTCACCTTCAAATTCATTGTGAGGTTTAATCGAACCAGGTTTGGCGATGACCATACCCCGTTCAATATCAGCCTTCTGGATACCCCGGAGTAGTACGCCAGCGTTATCCCCAGCCATACCTTGGTCGAGACTCTTCTTGAACATCTCAATCCCAGTTACGGTAGTGGCGCGAGTATCTCTGATACCCACTAGTTCAACGTTATCGCCAACTTTGACTACACCCCGCTCAATCCGACCGGTGGCGACAGTACCACGACCTGTAATTGAGAACACGTCTTCTACAGCCATCAGGAAGGGTTTATCAACATCCCGCTCAGGAGTGGGGATGTAAGAATCTACAGCATCCATCAATTCGTAGATTTTGTCTACCCAAGGATTTTCACCGCGTTGGGTCTTAGGATTTTTGGTCATTGCTTCTAGAGCTTGCAGACCAGATCCTTTGATAATGGGGATGTCGTCACCAGGGAAATCGTAGCTGGAAAGCAGTTCTCTCAGTTCTAGTTCTACTAGTTCCAAGAGTTCTGGGTCATCCATCAAATCTTCTTTGTTCAAGAAGACAACCAGACTGGGAACGCCTACCTGTTTTGCCAACAGGATGTGTTCGCGGGTTTGGGGCATAGGACCATCGGTAGCAGCAACTACGAGGATACCTCCGTCCATCTGGGCAGCACCGGTGATCATGTTCTTCACATAGTCAGCGTGTCCTGGACAGTCTACGTGAGCATAGTGCCGACTTGCAGTCTCATACTCTACGTGAGCGGTATTAATGGTAATACCCCGTGCCTTTTCTTCTGGGGCATTATCAATTTGGTCGTAGCCCTTAGCTACAGCCTGACCCATAGCTGCCAAGGTCATGGTAATGGCTGCTGTCAAGGTAGTTTTACCGTGGTCAACGTGGCCAACTGTACCGATATTGATGTGGGGCTTATTTCTTTCAAACTTTGCGCGTGCCATGAATGCTCATTTCCTTATTTTAACTAAGCGTTCCCTTTGCTTTTTGCAATGATAGTTTCAGCTACGCTGCGAGGCACCTCTTCGTAGTGGCTGAACTCCATCGTGAAGGTACCCCGACCTTGCGTTTTTGACCGGATATCAGTGGCGTAGCCAAACATACTCGCCAGTGGAACTTTGGATGTTACCTTAGCGAGTCCCTTTTCGGTGCTTTGGCTTTCAATCTGCCCTCGGCGGGTGTTGAGGTCGCCAATGACGTTCCCCATATAGTCTTCAGGAACTTCAACTTCAACTTTCATCATAGGCTCTAAGATGACAGGTGAAGCTTTCAGCACAGCCTCTTTCATCGCCATTGAGCCAGCGATTTTAAAAGCCATTTCTGAAGAGTCTACATCGTGGTATGACCCATCAATTAGCGTCGCTTTAACATCAATCAATGGATATCCAGCTAGAACACCGGATTCACAACTTTCTTTCATCCCTTGTTCTGCGGGGCCAACGTACTCTTTAGGTACTGTACCGCCAGCAATTTTGGAAACGAATTCAAAGCCAGTACCGGGTTCTCCAGGCTCCAAATTGATCACAACGTGACCGTATTGACCTTTACCACCACTTTGGCGGATGAATTTGCCCTCAACTTTGTTCACAGCTTTCCGAATTGTTTCTCGGTAAGCTACTTGTGGCGCACCTACATTCGCTTCCACCTTGAATTCTCGTAACATCCGGTCTACTAGAATTTCTAGGTGTAGCTCTCCCATTCCCGCGATCACGGTCTGGTTTGTTTCGGGATCGACGCGAACACGAAAGGTGGGGTCTTCTTCTGAGAGAGATTGCAGAGCTTTGGACAATTTGTCCATATCGTTCTTGGTTTTGGGTTCAACCGCCACCGAGATCACGGGCTCAGGAATGAATAGGGATTCCAGAATTACTGGCGATCCATCATCACAGAGCGTGTCACCTGTTAAGGTGTCTTTCAAACCCAGAGCTGCTCCCAGATCACCAGCTCGCAATTCATCGACATCTTGCCGATCGTCTGCCTTCATAAGAACTAAGCGGGAAATCCGTTCTTTTTTATTCTTACTAGCGTTGAGAACGTAGCTGCCCTTTTTCAGGACACCAGAATAAACGCGAACAAATGTCAGGCGACCGTAAGGGTCAGCCATAATCTTGAATGCCAGAGCTGCTAGGGGTTCATTGTCATCAGCCCGTCGTTCAATAGTGTCGCCATTGGGCAGTAAGCCTTGAATTGGCGGTACTTCACTTGGCGCTGGCAGGTAATCTACAACAGCATCCAGCATTAACTGCACGCCTTTGTTTTTGAATGCTGAACCGCAAAGTACTGGTACGATTGTCCCCGCAATTGTGCCTTTACGCAGAGCAGTCTTAATTTCCTGTTCTGTAAGTTCTTCGCCCTCGAAGTACTTAGTCATTAAAGCATCGTCGGTTTCTGCCGCGGCTTCTATGAGCTTGGTGCGGAATTCGTCTGCCTGCGCTTGCAATTCTTCCGGGATATCGGTTTCCTGGATATCCGTTCCTTGGTCATTGGCGTAAATGTACGCACGCTGCCTTACTAGGTCAACGATACCTTGGAAGTCATTCTCACTACCAATTGGTAGTTGAATAGCGATCGCATTCGCCCGCAGGCGATCGCGAATTTGGTCATGAACTTTATAAAAGTTCGCTCCGGTGCGATCCATCTTGTTGATAAAGGCTATCCGAGGAACTTTGTAGCGTTCTGCTTGTCGCCACACTGTCTCAGACTGCGGTTGCACGCCGCCCACAGAACAAAATACTGCGATTACACCATCCAACACGCGCATGGAACGTTCAACTTCAATTGTGAAGTCTACGTGACCTGGAGTATCGATAATGTTAATTTGATGATCTTTCCAACTGGTACTAATAGCAGCAGCAGTAATGGTAATTCCCCGCTCCCGCTCTTGCTCCATCCAGTCTGTGACGGCAGTTCCTTCATGAACTTCGCCAATTTTATGAATTATCCCAGAGTAAAATAATATTCTCTCTGTTGTTGTTGTTTTGCCCGCATCTATATGCGCCGCAATACCAATGTTGCGTACTTTCTCTAGCGGGATCGTGCGTGCCACAGCTACCTCCTATAGTTTTTGCCTCATGATATCTTGTATATTACTCTTTGTTAAGATTCTATACTTTTACGGAAAACCGTCTTTTTTTTGTAAATCCACGATATACCGCTTCGGCAAGGCGATATATCGCTTTTCTACTTAATAACGATAGTGGGCAAATGCTTTGTTAGCTTCCGCCATCCGGTGCGTTTCTTCGCGTTTCCGAATAGCATTGCCAGTTTCGTTAGCAGCATCCATTAACTCATTTGCCAATTTGCTTGCCATTGTCCGGCCTGGTCTAGACCGGGAATATTGCACTAACCAACGCAGTGCTAAGGTAGTGCCCCGTTCTGAACGCACTTCCATTGGTACTTGGTAGGTTGCTCCACCTACTCGCCTAGCTTTCACCTCTACTAAAGGTGTGGCATTTCGCACTGCTCTTTCAAAGGTTTCTAAAGCACCATTACCAGTGCGTTCCTCAATAGTTTTCAATGCTTCATAAACAATTCGTGCGGCAAGTGATTTCTTGCCATGACGCATGATCCGCCTGATAATCATGCTCACAAGGCGACTGTTATATACAGAGTCAGACGGAACTGGGCGCCTTTGAATAACACCACGACGAGACATACTTCACCTTTAATTCGGAATTGGCAACGAAATTATATGCTATCAGACACCGGAAACTAAAAGCTGTGGAACCCAACCCTCAGACTTTTTCAATTTTGTTTTCGACTGTTGCAGCAAGGCTGACCTATTGACTGCCAATTTTGGATTAGAGTTTTTGGTAGACGTTCCGACCACAAGGATTGGAAAAAATCAAAAGTCTGTAAGCCTCATCCCCTTGTGGGTTCGACCAATCCAAAATTGCAAATCTAAAATCTAAAATTCATTGACTTGCTACCTGCAATTAAATACTTAAGGTGACAAGATTCTAAACCTTAATGTCCAGATTAGAATTCTGCTGTGGGTTACAGCATTCTCCTCAGAACTTCTACACTTGCTCGCTTAGTGTAGGTGTAGCTTGCTTGATTTTTTTTAACAGACTGAGCAGCTTTCATAACTGCTCTTAGAACACATACCCTGATAGTTTTTTGTCCTTGGGCGCTTCGTAAGATAGACGATTAACCGTGTTGGGTGCGATTAATCGCCTAATCCTATTTTTTCGCTTCTTTCGGACGCTTGGTTCCATACTTGGAACGCCCTTGTTTACGGTCTTTAACTCCGGCTGTATCTAGGGTGCCACGGATAATGTGGTATCTCACGCCTGGTAGATCCTTAACCCGACCACCACGAATCATCACAACTGAGTGTTCTTGTAAGTTGTGACCAATACCTGGAATGTAAGCTGTGACTTCAAATCCAGATGTCAGTCTGACTCTTGCTACTTTGCGTAGAGCTGAGTTAGGCTTCTTGGGTGTGGTCGTGTATACTCTGGTACAAACTCCTCGACGTTGAGGGCATTGTTTCAGAGCCGGGGACTTGGTTTTCTGACGCGCTTGCTCGCGCTCATTACGTATTAGCTGCTGTATTGTTGGCATGAGTTACAGCGCGTAAAGCTGCTTATATGTCTAAGTTTTAACAAATCCTGATTATATCGTTTTTTAGTGTTTTATGTCAATTGTAATTTTTCCTTTGTTATTAGCAAACGATCGCTAATTAAGGACTATTGATTGCTTGTCAAAAAAGAATTGCCACAGCCACAGGTTGCGATCGCTTGGGGATTGTGGAAGCGA
Organism: Nostoc sp. UIC 10630; assembly: GCF_010747425.1. Classification (NCBI taxonomy): domain Bacteria; kingdom Bacillati; phylum Cyanobacteriota; class Cyanophyceae; order Nostocales; family Nostocaceae; genus Nostoc; species Nostoc sp. UIC 10630. Next base: position 10,756 of record NZ_JAAGOG010000025.1, on the reverse strand, counting down.
AAACCACCACCCATTAAGTCTTCTGAATAATCTACCCTCAAACCGTTGAGGTAATTTAAGCTTGTAGCATCTATGAGTACTTGAATTTCGTCCAAGTTGAAAACCTGGTCGCCAACTTTTATCGTTTCATCGAAGGACATATCATAAAATAACCCAGAACAGCCACCTGGTTTTACTGCCAATCGAAACAAGACATTTGGCTGCTGCTTGGACTTTATTCGCCCAATTTCACTCGCGGCTGCTTGACTCAGATGAATCATGGAACTCGTTTTTTGCAATTGGATACCCCATTTTCATTTTACAGACAGATGGGTTAACTCTTGCTTCTCGAAAATCCCAAATTACCGAAGCCATGAGCACAATCGCTATTACTACATTTATAGCACAACAAACTTCATTCCCCACCTTAACTAGGTAGGGACTTCTGGGGTGCAGTGGTTCGCAAAGACGATTGGCACAAAAATGTATTCAGTTTTTAGATTAGAGCTTTAGTCCTTAGTTCGGGCATAGTCATCTTGGTAGCGGATAATGTCATCCTCTCCCAAGTATTCGCCATTTTGCACTTCAATTAACACTAAGGTAATCACGCCAGGATTTTCTAAACGATGAGATGTACATTGAGGTACATAAGTTGACTCATTATTGCTCAGTAATACTTCTTTCTCGCCACAAGTTACTCTAGCTGTACCTGAGACAACAATCCAGTGTTCGCTGCGGTGGTGGTGCATCTGTAAACTGAGGCGGTGTCCGGGCTTAACTTCGATGCGCTTAATTTTGTATCCGCGCCCTTCTTCCAAAACTGTAAAAGCACCCCAAGGACGTAACTCAGTTGCAGCAACGCCTCTGGAAGTGATAGTTGAAGGTAGGTGTGGAGTGTCAGTCTGTGTAGTTTCTTGATATCGAGCCATAATTACCTCATTTGAAGACATAACAAACCGTCTGTACTCTTAACTATTGATAAGAAATCTGGCGCTATGTTGCAACGTTGAAAATCAGCAATTTTGTCGCACCTTGATAAACATAACAAAATCAAACCTGATGGTGTAAACCATCACTATTAAAACTCTTAGGTTTACACTAAGTCTTCATTAAGCAAAGCAGCAGCTTGTTCTAAACTTTAAAAAAAGATGGGGCATTGGGAATTGAAAAGAGGCAAAGGGGCGGGGTGTTGCTCTTGCTGAGGACAAAACTCTTTTCCCTTGCTCCCTTACTCCCTACTCTTTAATCCCTGATTAACGTGGTTTCAGGAAAATACCAATTCCATTATGAACACGAGCAGCAGTACTAGGTGATCGGTCAAGTAGTTGCCCTCCTAAATAAAGGCTGGTAGAACTACCGCCGTCCAGATTTAAGGCATCCACACATCCCATCTGTTGCATTAATTGGGCATGTTCTGCCAATGTAGGGCCATAACCGCCAGCACGATTATGGACGGCAGCAATCATCAGTGTGCCTGTTGCAGTTGTACAAATACCGCTACGAATAGCCTTTTCTGCAATAAAGGCATTGCTGAATTTTTCAGCTTTGGCATCAAGGACAATTTGACGATTTTGGATTAATAGCGGCCCGGCTCCGATAATGTGGGGATAACGACTAAAATCAGTGGGAGTAGTACTGCTAGAAATACGTACTGCGCTTCCAATCGGTAACTGTGACACAGCGCTAGCAGCGTTAGCGCGTAAAGTTAGTAGGTAGCCATCCTGGGGAATGGGAACGGCCGTCCCACCAACTTTGCCGCCTGGTAGCTGCTGAGTAATTTGGTCTTTTTGTACCACTAGGATAATTTCGTTATCCGTTAAGGGTGTGTAAGTTGCTCCCCAAACTGGGGTGTAACGGGCAATGCCACTCTGGACGTAGCCACTATTAAGAAACAAAATTGGTAAGCGCTGGTCATTTGCCGTAATTAAAGTTTCTTCTAAGGTGAGACGACCAAAGTAAAATTGACCTGAATCATTCCAAGCGATCGCACCTCGGTTAAGAATGGGGCCTGATAACCACTGACTATCCCGACGAATCGCACCCAATGGCAATCTGTTATTGCGGTTAAAATAACCACCGTTAATTCCAGCTACTGCTAAGTAACGTTGTGCTGTTTGAATTAAGGGAGCAGTACCCCCAAGCCCATCAGGACTAACCCACATAGGTTTCAAGGTTAGCCCAAATTTACGGGGATTGACTTCTAACCAAACCACTGGAAAACGTTCTGTACCTAAATTGACATAATGCTGTCGCCAGCGTAATCCTGGGGCCCAAGTAATATCTCGTTCTTCTAGAGGATCGGGTCGAATATCGATAATCAGGCGATTGGGGTTAGCGACAGTCTTAACTTGAGGCGATAGACCAAAGGGAACGCTCAGACTAATAATCGTTTGGTTTTTCACCACCTGCACTTGTTGAATAAGTGGTTCAGGGGCTGGTGGTATTGGTTGTGTTGGTGTAACTGGTAATAATTGTTTGAGCAGGTTTGGTAGCAATGTTGGTGCTGCTGCTGGTGGCTGGGGAGTATAGCGTTCTATCAAAACTGGATCGGCTATTCCATCCAGGGTAATTGTCCACTCTCGATTTGGCGGTGTAGTGGGTTTTGGGGTTGGTGTGTCTGGATCGGAAGATGGAGTTTGCGGTTTTGCGATCGCTGATCCTTGTGCAACTTGCCAGGGAGTCGGCCGATCTAAATTTACAAGTATGCGGGTTTGTTGCAAAGGGGCACTTGCCTCTGGAGGTTCCTGGCTCTGAACAATATTTGTAATTTCTGCCTTTGGAGTAACAATCACCAAGGTGTTCCCATTGGCTTGGATTTGCCATCCAGATGTTTGAGCAAAATTAGTGATATCCAGATAGCGATATGCTCCTACTAGCCTGGTGGCTAAAACCAGTGGCGTTGTCACCGCCGAAAACCACTGTATTGGTTGTTTCGCTGAACTACTACTGTTTAAGAAATTTACTCCAATTAATTGCCTAAATACCCCATCACTGAGATGAGTTGTCACCTGACCAGATTTTCCCGGCCGTTGTAACCAAGTTCCTGGTAAAGTACGACCATTGAGGGAAATTTGATTCCCAGAGGATACCATCCCTGTTAAAGGAGGTGCAGGTGACTGAGAGATCAGTGATTTGCTGTTTTTTGGCAACTCTTGGGCGTTGCTAGCACCAGTAGTGGTTAAACACAGTAATGTTAAAAGTATTGGTGACACAGTAGCCCGGAAGAATCTGCGTTCGCTAATCCCTGATTGGCAACAACTCGGCATTTTTACCATAATTTACTAGGTACTTTTGAAAACTATCACCCCAAGGTATAAACTAACTAATTATTTGAAAATATTAAAAAAATATGACTTTATTTATTAAAAAAGATGCTATTATATATATTGGGTAGTCATCTCTTTTAAACAGAAATAAATTTAGAAGCTAAAGCCACTGCAATGAAGTGTTTTAACTGGCACTAATCCTAACCACACTATACACGGTAGTCTTGGTTATCAAAACTGGATTAAGATAGTCAATCCTGACTGAATGTTGCTACTTCAGTGAGGTCTGGTTAATAGTAATATAGCAACTGGTAAGCAGCAAAAATCCAGACAACAACAAAAATATTTGGGAATTGTCAAATGGGTATATATTGTAATACGCTGATTTTATTGCCGGATCGGGATGAGTTTGGCTTTAAAACATAAGACAGCATTGAGTTTGGTTTCAGGCGAGCCGAAATAGGCTCTGTGGATAGCTACCGTGCATCTGGAAAAAGGGAATTGAAAAAATACTTAGCTTCAGAATATAAAAAAGAAACTGTCAGGACAATAATCATCTCTTGGCGGAGGTAAATTGTCTGACACCGCATAAATACATAAAAAATACGCAACTATTTTAACACGGGTAAACTAAGAAAGTAAAACCGAAGTTAAAATTTTTTTTCCCTAAATTTCGGTGCTTATATATTTCTCCATCGTGGAATTTAGAAATTTTTCCCGTAAGTAGTGGCAAAATTGGTAACTCAATACTTCAGGAACAGGGTATGAATAATCAACCGATGAATCAAGAGCAGAAAATCACAGCAAATATCAACTCAAGAGATACCTATCAGGGGCAAAAGTGGTTAGTAGAAGAACGAGATGCCTGTGGTGTCGGTTTTATTGCTCATCGTCAAAATCATACCAGCCACGAAATTGTCGAAAAAGCCCTAGCTGCTCTAACCTGCTTAGAACATCGGGGAGGTTGTAGCGCCGATCAAGACTCTGGTGATGGGGCTGGAGTACTGACAGCTATCCCTTGGGATTTGTTCCAACAAGACTTTGCCCAAAGAGGGAAGGAATTTCCATCCACCAATAATATAGCTGTGGGGATGATATTTCTCCCACAAGACCAGGAAGCAGCACAAAAAGCTAGAGCGGCAGTTGAGCAAGTAGCTACTGAAGAAAAATTAGTTGTACTGGGTTGGCGAGTAGTGCCAGTGCAATCTGATTTATTGGGTGTACAAGCAAGAGAAAATCAACCCCAAATTGAACAAGTTTTGTTAGCTTCTGTTGACAAAAGCGGCGATGAATTGGAACGACAATTGTATATTACCCGCCGCCGAATTAGTAAAATTGCAACGAATATCTCAGAAGAATTTTATATCTGCTCGTTGTCAAATCGCACAATTGTCTACAAAGGCATGGTGCGGTCTGCCGTATTGGGAGAATTTTATCAAGATTTAAAAAATCCAGCTTACAAAAGCGCCTTTGCTGTCTATCATCGCCGCTTTAGTACCAACACGATGCCCAAGTGGCCCCTAGCTCAACCGATGCGGCTTTTGGGTCACAACGGCGAAATTAATACCTTATTGGGTAACATCAACTGGATGATGGCACGAGAAGCTAGCCTGAATCATCCTGTATGGGGCGATCGCATTAAGGAACTCAAGCCATTAGTTCATATTGATAACAGCGACTCAGCTACCCTAGATAACGTACTGGAATTACTGGTGTGTTCTGGACGCACCCCCTTGGAAGCTTTAATGATTATGGTTCCAGAAGCTTACCAAAATCAGCCTTCTTTGCGTGAATCTCCAGAAATTGTTGATTTTTACGAATATTACAGTGGTTTGCAAGAAGCATGGGACGGGCCAGCACTTTTAGTATTCAGCGATGGCAAAAAAGTTGGTGCAACATTAGATCGGAATGGCTTAAGACCAGCTCGTTACCTAATCACCAAAGATGACTACATTGTTGTAGCTTCCGAAGCTGGTGTAGTGGACTTTCCAGAAGCCGATATTGTCGAGAAAGGTAGACTCGGCCCTGGGCAAATGATTGCTGTAGATTTAGTCAACCATGAAGTACTGAAGAATTGGGAGATTAAGCAGCGCATTGCCAAGCAGCACCCTTATGGTGAATGGCTGCAACAGTACCGTCAAGAATTAAAGTCATTAGTCGGTCATCCGTCATTAGCAAATGGCAATGGCAAAGGACAAATGACAAATGACCAAGGACAAGTGACAATTGACAAGCAAACCTTGCTTCAACTTCAAACCGCCTTTGGCTACACCACAGAAGATGTCGAAATGGTGATTCAGCAAATGGCGATCGCAGGTTCAGAGCCGACTTTCTGTATGGGGGATGATATTCCTTTAGCAGTGCTGTCAACAAAACCCCACCTGCTTTATGACTACTTCAAACAGCGCTTTGCTCAGGTGACAAACCCGGCAATTGATCCCCTGCGGGAAAAGCTAGTGATGTCTTTGAAAGTCGAATTGGGTGAACGAGGTAACTTATTAGAACCCAAAGCAGAATATGCTCGGAGATTAAAACTTGAGTCGCCAGTGTTAACGGATGGTGAATTAGAGGCGATTAAGTTGTCGGGATTTGCCACAGCTGAGTTGTCAACTCTATTTGCGATCGCCAACGGCCCTGAAGGATTGAAAGCCGCAGTCGAATCTTTACAAGCACAAGCAGCTGAATCAGTCCGAGCAGGTGCAAAGATTTTAATCTTAACCGATAAGGTAAGTGACGGTATCACCACAGAATATACTTACATCCCTCCCCTGTTAGCAGTTGGTGCTGTACATCATCACCTAATTCGGGAAGGGTTACGGATGAAAACATCCCTAATTGTTAATACTGCCCAATGCTGGAGTACTCATCACTTTGCTTGTCTGATTGGCTATGGGGCTGGTGCAGTCTGCCCGTATATGGCTTTAGATACAGTGCGTGATTGGTGCATTGATCCCAGAACCCAAAAGTTAATGGGGGTGCAAAAAATTCCCACCCTTACTGTAGAACAAGCTTTAGGAAACTATCGCAAAGCGGTAGAGTCAGGTTTGCTCAAAATTCTCTCCAAGATGGGAATTTCTCTGCTCTCCAGCTATCAAGCAGCCCAAATCTTTGAAGCTATTGGCATTGGTGGAGATTTAATCGAACTAGGATTTCGTGGTACGACTTCCCGCATTAGTGGTTTGAGTATTAGCGAACTCGCTGATGAAGTACTTTCCTTCCACAGCAAGGCTTTCCCAGAACTAACGACCAAGAAGTTAGAAAACCTGGGCTTTGTACAGTATCGTCCTGGCGGCGAGTACCACATGAATAGCCCGGAAATGGTCAAGGCGCTGCATAAGGCTCTAGATGGCAAAAACTATGACCACTACGAAGTTTACAAAAAGCACCTCCAAGGCAGACCAGTAACCGCATTGCGAGACTTGCTAGATTTCCAAGGCGAACGTACTCCAATTTCTATAGAAGAAGTAGAGTCGGTAGCTGAGATTGTCAAACGCTTCTGCACTGGCGGCATGTCTTTAGGCGCTTTGTCAAGAGAAGCCCATGAAACTTTAGCGATCGCCATGAATCGCATTGGCGGTAAATCTAACTCTGGAGAAGGCGGCGAAGATCCAGTGCGCTATAAAGTTTTAGATGATGTCGACGAGTCTGGTAACTCGCCAACCCTACCTCATTTAAAAGGATTGCGGAATGGTGATAAAGCCTATAGTGCTATTAAGCAAGTTGCATCGGGACGCTTTGGTGTCACACCAGAGTACCTAGTCAACGCCAAACAAATTGAAATCAAAATTGCCCAAGGTGCCAAGCCTGGAGAAGGTGGACAACTACCAGGGCCCAAGGTCAGCCAATACATTGCGATGTTAAGGCGTTCTAAGCCAGGTGTAACGCTGATTTCGCCACCACCACATCACGATATCTATTCTATTGAAGACCTGGCACAACTGATTTTTGATTTGCACCAAATTAATCCTAAAGCAAAGGTGTCGGTGAAGCTAGTTTCAGAAGTTGGCATTGGCACGATCGCTGCTGGTGTCGCCAAGGCAAACGCTGATATCATCCAGATTTCTGGTCATGATGGTGGTACAGGTGCATCGCCACTAAGCTCGATTAAACACGCTGGTTCGCCGTGGGAATTGGGTTTAAGTGAAGTGCATCGGGTTTTGATGGAAAATAGCCTGCGCGATCGCGTGGTTTTACGTGTAGATGGCGGTCTGAAGAGTGGCTGGGACGTGGTAATAGGTGCATTGATGGGTGCTGAAGAATTTGGTTTCGGTTCCATCGCCATGATTGCTGAAGGCTGTATCATGGCGCGGATCTGCCACACGAATAATTGCCCTGTGGGTGTCGCCTCCCAGAAAGAAGAACTCCGCAAGCGGTTTACGGGAATACCGGAACAGGTTGTCAACTTCTTCTACTTCATTGCCGAAGAAGTGCGTAGTTTGTTAGCAGGACTTGGCTACCGTTCTTTGTCAGAAATCATTGGACGTGCAGATTTATTAAAACTGCGCCAAGAGGCAAAAATTACCAAAACCCAATCACTAAATCTTGATTGTTTACTTAAGCTGCCAGATACCAGAGATAATCGTAGCTGGTTAGTGCATGAAGAAGTTCACAGCAACGGTGTGGTTTTGGATGACAAGTTGCTTGCCGATTCTGACATTAAGGCTGCCATTAGGGATCAATCTACTGTTACTAAGACTTACTCTATTGTCAATACTGACAGAACAGTGGGTACAAGATTAGCGGGAGCGATCGCTTCTCAATATGGTGACAGTGATTTTGAAGGACAAATTAATCTCAACTTCATAGGTAGTGTTGGACAAAGCTTTGGTGCTTTTAACCTCCCCGGTATAAGTTTGTCCTTAGAAGGAGAAGCAAACGACTACGTAGGTAAAGGGATGCATGGTGGTGAAATCATCATCAAGCCTCCAACTGATGCTACCTATAACGCATCACAAAACGTCATAGTTGGTAATACATGCCTCTATGGTGCGACTGGTGGCGTTTTATTTGCCAATGGTTTAGCAGGAGAGCGCTTTGCGGTGAGAAACTCCAAAGGCATCGCAGTGATTGAAGGCGCTGGGGATCACTGCTGTGAATACATGACTGGTGGTGTAATTGTCGTCCTCGGCAAAGTAGGACGCAACGTTGCTGCTGGCATGACTGGTGGACTAGCATACTTCTTAGATGAAGACGACGCATTCCGTGAGTTAGTCAACCCGGAAATAGTCAAAATCCAACGGGTGATTACGGAAGTAGGTGCAAAACAACTGCAAGGGTTAATCCAAACTCATGCGGAACGCACTGGTTCACCAAAGGCGAAGAAAATTCTGCAAAACTGGCAAGAATTTTTGCCGAAGTTCTGGCAGTTGGTTCCACCTTCTGAAGCTGATAGTCCCGAAGCTAATCCTGAAAAAACAACTGAGTTTAGTTTAGTAACTAGTCATTAATAACTTCAGCGAAAATCTCTTTGGATTGCTAAGGCAGCCACCTGAACTTACTTCTGAGAATAGAGTAGAGATATAAAAAGATTCCCCTTATAAAGGGGAATCTTTTTTTAAGTGATTCAAAAATAATGTATTTTAAACAAAAAATATAATTTTAGTTTTTAGCCAATTATTATTGACCAATTAACCATAATTAATAATTATTGCTTTTTATTAGCAAGCAACCTTTGACCTGTATCTTCTATTTCTAAAAGTTCTGGAATAGTCACAAAGCGATAGCCTTGCTTTCTAAAGTTGCTAATAATTTCTGGTAAAGCTTGTACAGTTCGAGAACGGTTCCCACCACCATCATGCATTAGCACAATACCACCAGGTTTTGAATCTTTAATTACGTTATTTATCAACTTTGGTACAGTCGGTAATTTGTAGTCTGTTGAGTCAGCCGACCACATGATCACAGCATACTTCTGTCCTCTAGCATAAGCAGACAATCCATTGTGCAGATTCCCACCAGGCGGTCGGAAGAGATTTGTTTTAGCGCCTGTGATTTGATAGATTAGGTCTGTTGTGCGATCAATTTCAAAAGCTGCTGCTTGTTGATTAAAAAAGTGATACCAGTGATGCCAAGTATGGTTAGCAATAACATGACCTTCAGTTACAATTTTCTTTCCTATTTCTGGATAATTTTTTAGGTTCTGCCCAACAACAAAAAACGTTCCTTTGATATTATTTGATTTCAGAATATCTAGCACTTGCTCTGTAGTGTCAGGCCAAGGGCCATCATCAAAGGTGAGAGCAATCACTTTTTCACCCTGAGTGAGTTTTGCCTCTTCAATTATTGCCCCTTGAAAACGTGATGGCACAGCGTAGGATAGCCCTTTTGTTTGTGCTTCTTGCTGCCAACTTGTAAACATGGCCGCCTTTAATTTCTCAATGCGCTGCTGAGTTCCTACATTTGCAGCCACATCCTTGACATCGATATTTTGTCTACTTTGAGCCTCTGAGGCATTTGGTCTGAGAAGCATCATGAAAGCAAGGCTAAAAACACCACCTAAAGCAAGCAGTGCAATTAATATTCCTTCTGGCCACAGAAACGACTTATTGTTTTCCACCTCATAGCTCCTTCAAAGATCCAACCATCAACCACGGTTATGACGGTACGTTATAGCACATTTTTTTAGATATCTTAAATACCAGTTACTTACTGGTAATTCTGAAAATTGGAATTGTGGCTAACGAAGATTCACAATAGACTATATGGCTTTAACTGAACCTACATACTTGAGATTTCAATGAGGATGAATGCTTACACAATACTTAGTACTGTGTAATATCAACCCATTTATAAAAGGCAAGGTCTGCATTTCCACATTCTTACCTCTAGCTCTAAGAAGGAGTACAATTAGATAATTAGCCACACCCCAAAATCCTCTTAATAGGAGTTCTGAATTAGTTTCTGTCTTTCACTTCACAGCGAAGGCAGCATTATCATTTCAAGTTTTATAGCTTTACAAATAAGATGAGCAAGACTGTCGCGTATACAATTTGCAGTTTTCGCGGACTGAAGTTGTTATCTTCAGACACTGTGACACTAAAGTTGTAAATTATACAACTTAGCGAATTATGTGATTAACATACAAAACTACTTACAAGGGGCGGGGTATCTTTCAAAAATGAGTCTAGCAAACTGTTAGTTCTATTGTTGATAAGATATATTCTACTGCCTGCTGCTATTGCTTCTTTTTTAAGAAAAAGTTAAATTTTCAACTGACAGAATATTACCTTGTACTTTCTAGGAAATAGACCAGACGAAAATTGATTCAATATAGTTTCTCATTGCCAAGGGGCACTTATTCGTTAATCTAGATACTTTTGACCAATTTAGCAAAAATAATTTTATCGGCAGTTTAATTCTATTTTTAATGCTGATACTTTAGACTAAATTGCTAATGACTTTTGTCGATTAATGTTTTTCTCGATAATGATGGAGATTTATATCTTATTAATAGTACACTTTAATATGTACTGTCACCGTGTAATTACGGAAAAATTCACATATATATAGGC
>NZ_JAAGOG010000334.1:0-5316 GCF_010747425.1 Nostoc sp. UIC 10630 | reverse complement strand
CGTCGAAAAACTACCTTTGATCCTGGTTGTGTCAACAAGGATTTTCTGATCGCCTCTTGACATCAATGAGAGAATCTCCGCGGACTAAGAAAAAATTGAGGTGTTGAACCCAGGGCTATGCAGTTCATAATGAGCAACAAAACCCTGATGTAGAGACGCGATTTATCGCGTCTTGAAAGACCAATCATTTACACCGATAACCCTTAACCAAGCGTATCGGAACCCACGGAGGTGGGTTTAACCTGAAGATCATAGACTAGCGATCGCTTCGGCAACTAGCCCAGAAACAAAGGGCAAAATAGCCTGACTCTTAGCCTGTACTTTACCTTCAGTAAATACCACTAAGAGATAAGGGCGCTGTTCTGGTAACTCAATATACGCTGCATCATGGCGAACTTGACTTGTCCAGCCTGCTTTTGACCAAATTTGAGCATTTTTAGGAATTCCACCACCCAAGAAGCCTGTTACTTGATTTTCCTCGGTGTCAGTGGGTAAATCGTTGAGAGGACGTTTCAGTAAAGCCATCATTGCTTGCGATCGCGCACTGGAAACCGCCACGCCACCTACAATACTATGCAATAATCTAGCGATCGCATTTGTTGTCAACATATTGCGATTTTCTAGTAACTCTCCCGCAAACGCCCGTTCTCGTCCATAAGGCCCATCACCCCAGGTTTTTTGACAGACGTTAATCGTCTCCATTTCTTCCCAACCCAAAGATTGATAATAGCGGTTAACGATATTACGCTGATATTTCCAGGTTTCAAAGGGCCCGGTTGGTAATTCTGGCCCGGATGTAGTACCACTTAAAATATCCACAACCAAGCTGGTAGCATCGTTACTAGAATCGACAATCATATCCCGCAAGGCGCGTTCCAACTCCTTGGAAGTTTGACTCATGCCTTTTTCTAGCCATTCATTTACCGCCACCAGGTAAAATAGCTTGACTACACTGGCGGGATAAATCCGTTCAACACCGCGATAAGTAAAACCACGGACTGGATGATCCCAAAAAGCGTTGGGAGTCAGCGCCCCACCAGTATTTACTAGCACTGGTGGATCGTAAACAACCCAAGTCAAGGCAATTTGATTCCTGGCTAAAGTCGGAAATGCTGCCCAAGTTGCATCTAAAATGCCATTACCAATATTTTCGAGTTGTTCGTCTTTATTAAAAAAAATCATTCTCTAATAATGCCCTTTAATCTAAAATCCGAAATCCAAAATCCAAAATTAGGGGAGTATCAGTGTTTAACTGACCTAAATTTATATGATTCTCCTGAATGTACACGTTTAGCAACTCAATCTGCATCTGGGAGGCATTTGTGGGTAACATCAAATCGTCAAAATTTAGCGGTTGAGGTGTATTTGTGTGAAGATGACTATCCGGGATGGTTATCTCTTTCAGATTTTGATTCATTACAACCTGCTACTGTACCTTATCAGGCTGCAACATTTTCTGAATCTGAAATTAAGAAACTCCTCGCAGAGGTCATCGCTTTTACCCAAAAAGCGATGCAACAATCAAATTATTACCTTTGGGGTGGTACGGTTGGGCCAAATTATGACTGTTCTGGATTGATGCAGGCGGCGTTTGCTTCAGTAGGGATTTGGCTACCTAGAGATGCCTATCAACAGGAAGGATTCACCCAACCAATTACTATTGCAGAACTAGCAGCCGGGGATCTGGTATTTTTTGGAACTAACCAAAAAGCAACCCATGTCGCACTTTATTTAGCTGATGGTTATTACATCCATAGTTCTGGTAAAGATCAGGGACGGGATGGAATTGGGATTGATATTCTCTCGGAACAGGGAGATGCTGTTAGTCTGTCGTATTATCAGCAGCTACGAGGTGCTGGTAGAGTTTTTAAGAGTTACGAACCACAGAGACGCTGAGGACGCAGGGGTATATGAGGAGTGGGAAGGTTTATCAAGGGTTGAGTGAGGAGAATGGGGCGATTTCGGCTATTGTCCCAGATGTTTCGGTGGTGGTGCCTATACATGATGAGGTGGAAAGTTTGCCGCTTTTATTAGAAGCGATCGCATCTACTTTATCTTCTAGTCAGGTAAATTATGAAATCATCTGTGTGGATGATGGTTCTACAGATGGTTCTGGGGATTTTCTGAAAAAAGAGGCGCAAAACCGCACTGATTTAAAGGCGGTAATTTTGCGTCGCAATTACGGACAAACTGCGGCGATGGCTGCTGGATTTTATTATGCAGTCGGGAAAGCGATCGTTACTTTAGATGCCGATCTCCAAAATGATCCAGCTGATATCCCTATGTTATTAGCAAAGCTGGATGAGGGTTACGATTTGGTAAGTGGTTGGCGGCAAAAACGCCAAGATGGTGCTGTAAATCGGTTACTTCCTTCCAAAATTGCTAACTGGCTAATTCGTCGCACCACTAGCGTGAATATTCATGATTATGGCTGTTCGCTGAAAGCTTATCGTGCAGAACTGTTGGCAGATATGAACCTCTACGGTGAACTACACCGATTTTTACCCGCTTTGGCGTACATCGAAGGAGCTAGAATTACTGAAGTACCCGTGCGTCATCACGCCCGTCGTTTTGGTAACAGTAAATATGGGATTTGGCGGACATTCCGGGTGTTGATGGATTTGTTAACCATTCTATTTATGAAAAAATTCCTCACCCGGCCGATGCACGTTTTTGGGCTATTGGGCTTGATTTCAATGGTTTCAGGCACAGCGATCGGAATTTACTTGACTTTTGTCAAATTAGCTTTAGGTGAGATGATTGGCAATCGCCCCTTGCTAAGTTTAGCTGTTCTTCTGCTGGTAACTGGGGTGCAGTTATTTTGCTTCGGTCTTTTAGCAGAATTGCTCATGCGTACATACCATGAATCTCAAGGACGGCCTATCTATCGCGTGCGAGAAGTGGTGGCAAAAAATATTAAGTAACGTAACAATAATAATGATTAGTCATTGGTCATTGGTCATTAGTCATTGGTCAAATAACAAAGGACAAAGGACAAATGACAAACAACTCATTAAATTGCATCTACCTTGAAAGCACTTAATACTTTTGACACCGAACTACGGCGCAACCTGCTGGTTTTATTTACAGCAGGTTTATTATTCTGGTCGAGTTTGTCTTCGCTCTTACCAACCTTACCGCTTTACATCGATGATGTGGGCGCAAGCAAGCAAGAAATTGGGATTGTGATGGGCAGTTTTGCCATTGGGTTATTGCTATTTCGCCCGATGCTGGGACGGTTAGCCGATGAACGTGGTCGAAAAATTGTCTTGTTGATTGGTACGATCGTAGCTGCGATCGCACCTTTTGGTTACTTGGCAACTCAATCAATTGGGCTGTTGATCCTGGTGCGGATTTTTCACGGTATTAGCGTTGCTGCTTTTACAACTGGCTACAGTGCCCTAATCGCAGATTTAGCTCCCGCAGAAACTCGTGGCGAAATCATTGGTTACATGACACTAGGAACTCCCCTTGGTTTAGCAATTGGCCCTGCCTTGGGTGGGTATTTAGAAGCTACAAGTGGTTACGGAATATTATTTCTGGTATCTGCGGAATTGGGTTTTTTCGCTCTCTTGGGAATTGTACAAGTCATAAATCCGCCAGTGCAGACACAAGAGCAAACGGAGGCAGAGGATGTCTACGACGGGCTACGCCTACGAAATTATTGGCAAATTTTGAGCAGTCCACAGGTGAAAGTTCCAACTATAGTTATGTTGCTGGTTGGTTTGTCTATTGGTGCTGTACATACCTTTGTCTCGTTGTTCCTCAAATCCAGTCAGGTAGACTTCAATGGCGGACTGTTTTTTACAGCTTCGGCAATTTCTAGTTTTAGTATCAGGATATTTGCTGGTAAGGCAAGTGATCGCTTTGGTCGTGGTTTGTTTATTACCTTTGGTATTTTTTGTTATGTTTTAGCGTTAATACTGCTGTGGCAGGCTTACAGCCCGATGGTTTTCTTATTGGCTGCGATCGCTGAAGGTGCTGGTGGTGGTACACTAATCTCGATGATGATTGTGATGATGGCAGACCGTTCACTGCCAGAAGAACGGGGGCAAATTTTTGCTCTATGCATAGCTGGACTTGACCTAGGAATTGCAATCGCTGCTCCTCTTTTGGGCATCATCGCAGAACAAGTCGGCTACCGCGATATGTTTGGCTATGGTGCTGCGATCACTTCTGTTGCACTTATTATCTTCATCACCCAGTCGAGCAAAAACCTATCCAACTCCCTGCGCTTTGCACTAGGTCTAGCTCCAGATGCTTATGCCTTGAAAAACTTAAAAGTTAGGAGTGAAGAAATTTAATTCCTCACTCCTAACTTTTAACTCTTAGCCTGATAAAACGGGCGAGGAGGGATTCGAACCCCCGACACCGTGGTCCGTAGCCACGTGCTCTAGTCCACTGAGCTACACGCCCTCACCGACAATCTATATTAACACGTTCAACTAAATGACGCAAGATAATTTTCTATCTAATTTTGCCAGCTTAACTCATCTAGATCAACACGGACAGGCACAGATGGTAGATGTGTCTGATAAAGCACCCACCATCCGCCAAGCAGTAGCTGCTGCCAATGTGCGAATGCTACCAACAACCTTTGCTGCTATTCAAGCCGGAAATGTCCCAAAAGGTGATGTGTTAGCAACTGCAAGATTGGCTGGGATTATGGCAGCCAAGCAAACAGCCGCTTTAATTCCTCTATGTCATCCGTTGCCTTTGCAAAAAATAGCAGTCGAAATTATACCCGACCCGCAACTACCTGGTTATCAAATTCAAGCCACAGTCAAAACAAAAGCTGAAACAGGTGTAGAGATGGAAGCCTTAACTGCTGTTTCTGTGGCTGCGCTGACTTTATACGATATGGCAAAAGCCTTAGAGAAGTCGATTCAAATTGAATCGATTCGTTTAATAAGTAAGAGTGGCGGGAAATCAGGAGATTATTCCCCGCCAGAGCAAGAACCTAGATTATCTCACCTATAGTTTTGTTGAGATCGGCTGGGCTATCAAACTCTTCATCATCTGGCAGTTTCTCTAACAGAGAAATAATCTCCTTATCTGCCCCTTGCTTTTTAGCGTGCTTAATCAAGTCTTTCTTTCCAGCAGGGTAGTCAACACCTTTTAAGTGTTTTTGCATTTCAACTGGGTTTGCCTTAGCCATTTTTATCCACCTCTAAAGGTTCTTTCCATATTCACAAGTGGATATATTTGCTCCCTCTATCAAACAGATGAATCATTTTTAACTGAGATAACTTAAAAGGTCATCCACTAGGTTGATGAATTATGTATAGGGCATGGGGCATTGGGAATGGGGAATGG
>NZ_JAAGOG010000333.1:0-5330 GCF_010747425.1 Nostoc sp. UIC 10630 | reverse complement strand
CAGCACGGAAATACACCCACTGACTTACTGATTCTCCAACGGTACGACCCCAAACAAAATTTTGTGAACCGCAGATAGGACATGGCGTTTCTTGTGGGCTAAGGTTTTCGTGATTCGGTTGGTTGTTCATGAGCTTCCCCCAATAAATTCTGAGTGCAATCTTTAGCAGCTATTGGGCCAAAGTGTGATTGCGATCGCTTGAGATTGAATTACCGATTTTTCCAACTGAGTGATAATTCTATTTCCAGCAATCATCACTGTAAAAGACTTTATGTTGTCCGTTGGGTAAAAATCTCGCGCACCATCCGTTTCTAACACGCCATCTGTTAACAGCAAATACAAAACAGACACACAGACCACTAGAGTTCTAGAAAATAGATTTAATTGGTAGGTAAATTGTATGGTTTACGCAGTGGTGGTTCTCCTCCAGTCATAAGAGTAACTGAATCTTCAGCTTCCTCACCTACAGACCACCACCCAGCTACGATTGTTTTATCAGTCTACGCCAATAGTTGCAGCTTGGGCAAAGTCTCCTTGATTTCTAACGCACCGGCAGCAAAACATGACCAAAATCTAACTTCAGCTTCAGTATCATCCAATCCTTGGATAATTACATTCACTGCTGGCTGATATAAATTTTCTGGTAACTCATGAGAGAGCTTATTGCCAATTCCTTCTAATGCTTGCGCTCTAACAAAAGGAGCCTCAGCAATGTTTGCTGCTACTTCGGTCAGCGTACTAATAACTTCCTGATTTCCTTGGTAATTCGACAGAAAAGAGATTGCATACACCACACTATTTCGCTGTATGGGATCAGAACTAGTAGACAGAATAGACAACAAAGATTTTAGGTGCTTCTCAGTAGCGATGAGGCTGAGGGAAGTTGCTGCTTGCATCCATAATTCACGACGTTGACCAGACAAAGTACGAATAAGGGCATCAGCGTCTCGCTCATCACCGACTCTTCCGACTAACCAACAAGCTGTCTGTGCTTTCTCAAAGTCAAGGGTATCAATCCAATTACCACTACGGGAAGCGAACCCTAGTCTTTCAAGTGTCTCGATCTCACCTACTGCTTCTGGAAATTGATTTTTGACTTCTTGAAGATTCATAGATTGGGGTAAATTGACATTAGCTGCCATTTTAAAGATGTTAGAGCAAATATCTCACAAAAAAGCGGGAAATCTCCGAAATCATTGACAAGATAAGATTACGGCTAAGTTGTGGGAGAAAGCTGCTAGACAGATAGATAGAATAGATAAATGTTGATGTTTGAATTGGTAAGGGTGTAAAAGCCCAATCAGACCAAGCTTATTGTTGGTGCATTGGGTTTTGCGAGTTAACATCCCAGCGCACCCAACCCCAATGACCAATATGTGCGATCGCACAAAGTGTGGAATTTTGCTTATTGGCTAGATATAAAATCTGGTTCTCAGGTATTGCATGAAATACAGTACATTTTTTCTACTTTTGTACGCCGAAGTGTCAAGTCTTAAGGAAGCTGAAGAACTTTTGCAGGCGATAACGCCCCAAATCCAAGCGCACACTCTGTTTGAAGTACAAGACATATCACAATACTACAAGATTTCCGAATATTACGGTATTAACTTAGACTTATATCCACAAAGTGACCCACTAACTGCTTTTGATGGTCTAGTACTCTGCGGGGCTTCAGGCTGGACTTTTACTACAGAACACGATGGTGTGTGGAACCCTCAACCTGGTGTGGTATTTCTGTCACCTTTGGTTAGATGGGCGAACTTGGCACTATGGATGTAAGTACCCAAAAGCAATGATGTCGTCAAATGACATAGTAGGAGTGTACTGCCTGTTCTAAGCGATCGCTTTCAAAGCGAGTTTTAGTTCATCGCCTAAGAGCAATCGATTTTCACGGGTGATTGCTGAAAATCATGGAAAGGTGGGCTATTGGGGTGATGAGTGGCGTGTTGATGGGAAATCTGTTGCGAAGATTCGGTTTGGAAGTTTTTGTGTTAGAAAAGCTACTGCTGAGGGAAAACTGAAAACAAGACCCTGTGTTAAATAAACTAAGAGGATTCATATTACAAATTATCGAGGTTTTATTGTTAGTCAGCAACCTCAATCAAGATGAAAGTATTACCCGACAATAGCTTTACGATTTTGACACCTGATGCCCTGCCTATAGTCCTGGAACGGCTGAATGCACAAGTTGAACCGACAAAAGTATTTAGATTCTCTAAGAAACACCTCCCTTATCAAGGAACTATTTCGGAATCAGGGTTTCAAATCAGTCGGATAATTCACTATCGGAACTCGTTTTTACCAGTGATTCGAGGACGCTTTGAAGTAGAATCTCACCAAACCTTGATTCATGTACAAATGAGGATACATCCTTTTGTGATGGCATTTTTAGGATTCTGGTTTTTACTCTGGTATGGTGCAGTCATTCCTATAGCGCTGACAGGGGCTATGCCTAATTATATGGTTGCACTATTTGTAGGAATGCCTATATTGATGCTGATTATATTTGGTGTAGCTTTTTGGTCAGAAGCAAATCGCAGCCGTCGTGAATTGGCTCAAATTCTTGAGGGGCAAGTATAGTTACAGCGCTTCCGGCTATTATGCAATACAGTTTTTCTCCTTGCCCCCTCCTATCAAAGCTTTCAGATTTTAGGATGTACCTCATAGCTGCCGGAAGTGCTGTATCGATTAACGATTTTGGTAGGATTCAAGCTTTCAAATCTATTCTTATATACCGATAAGACAGTCAGGGGTATATTGTCAAAAACTAAATTGGAGTTTTAGATGCCGAGTCAAAAGAAAGAGCCAAGCGGATGTGGATGCTCAAATATTCCGATCTCTATAATCCTAATTATCTTAGGAGGTGGTTATTGGTGGTTTAGTCAGAGAGGATATTTAGAAATAAGCAAGTTTTTAGATAATAGTAAGAAGATAAATATACATATTTTTAATCCCGCTATAACTAGCTCTCCAACTATTACTCCAACTGCTTCTATAGCTCCGTCAGTTTCGGCAAAAATTACTCCAACATCATCTTCTAACAACAATAAAATTTTCCCAAAAGTAATCCTAAAAGAAAAAATCCAATTGCCTCAAACGCCTTGGGAAAAGAAAGTAATTAGAGGAATTTATTTAACTCGCTATCAAGTTACCAATAATGCTGACGAACAAACGATTCGTGAAAGAGTTCGTTACTATCGCTCTCAAGGAATTAATACAATTATTCACGGAGTTTGGGGCAATGGTTGTACGATGTATAATAGTGAAGCTATGCAGCAAAGCTTTGGGTATAGAAGTTGTCCAAACCAGTTTCAAGACCAATGGTTAAATTGGTTAATAGATGAAGCACATAAGCAAGGGATGCAAGTTCATGCTTACTTCGAGAAGGGAATTAAAATAGATAAGAATAGCCCGATTTTTGATTTAGCGATTAATCGGAAATGGATTGTTCCAGGAGTGGATAAAACCTACTCTGGAATTGATCATTATGTACTGGATGTGGAAATTCCTGAAGTTGCTAATCTTTTTAAAAATATATTAGTAGAGTTTGTCAAGAAATATCCAACTATCGATGCAGTTCAATGGGATGATTATTTAGGTTATTATGCTGAATTACCTGGGAAATTTGACCGGACTGAAAATTTAACCCGATTTGTGCAACAGATGGTAACTTCTGTGAAAAAAGCTAATAAATCGGTGAGTTTTGATATTTGCCATCATAACCCATATTGGGCTAAAAAATATTTTGCGGCTGATTGGGAAAAATGGGGTGTAGATCGTGTATTTATTCAAGCTTATAATGATAGTAATTTTGTTGAAGAATTAAATTACGCTCAAAAATATGCTGGAGTTGCAATTACAGATCGGCAGCTTGGGCGTTTAAAAGAATTAGTTGATAACCCAAAAATTAAAAGTATCTTAGTTTTTCCGTTTTCGGGAAACCCAGAAAAAACAGCTTCTAGCTTGAAAAACTCGCTTTGAACTGGGATAGATTTTCTATTGGGGGACAATAGCTGGACTGGTGAAAGGGAGGTATATACTGGATACGCTAGGAATATGCGTTTTTACAGAATATAGCGCAATATTTCTCAAGAAGCTTCGATTACTCACAACAGGCAGATGGTTCACCATTGGGCGCAGCTGTAAATCTGACTTCTACCGTGCAATATAAAACTGCCCTAGATGAAAGCTAGAGCAGTTTTGATAGAAGTAAATTATATAGGAGACAATTAGCGTTGTCCCCAGTTTATCCATAATAGATACCGTTATATAATACTATTCACCTCAAGTTTCGTGCTTTACGCAAAAAACGAATAATCTTGAAGTTGGCATTACAAAGGTTAGAAATCAGCACAAGCTAGCGTATTACAGACGGCATCCGCGAACTTGAGCTTCTTCCTTGCGGAAAAAGACAAGTCTACCGCATTACCTTTTATCAACTGGCATTCAAAATAAAGCAGGTAAGGAAGATTCGCTGTTAAAATACCACCAGTCCGCTAAATTAAACGAGACATACAGCTTATGATTACTCAAATGATGGTTCAACCCTCATTCTGGGTAGATTCTGGAATCAAACTCAGTAAAGTTAGGGACATACATTTGTTTAAGTTTACTGAAGAATTACAGTCTCGACTCGAAGAATTGTCTGAGAAAAAGAAAGCTGGATTGCTAACCACAGAAGAAGATGCTGAATTGGCAGGCATATTGGAACTGGATAGAATTTTTACCTTGCTTAATGCCAAAATCATTTCTGAATCATGACAGTTAATGATGCGACCAAAAAATTAGTCAGACAAAGAGCAAAATTTCTTTGTGAATACTGTCATTCTTCAGAAGAAGCAAGTGCTGCTCTATTTTCTATTGACCATATTGTACCCCAGTCTCTTAAGGGTTCGGATGAACCTGATAATCTGGCATTAGCCTGTCAGCGTTGTAATGGATACCGCTACAATTTCACGACTGGAATTGATCCATATACAGGTCAGATGCTACCTCTGTTTAATCCACGTCAGCAAAAGTGGTCAGACCACTTTATTTGGTCAGCAGATGGTCTAAAAATTATTGGAATTAGTTCTGTAGGACGAGCTACAAGTAATCGTTTAGACCTCAATGATGAACGTCATAATGAAGGCTCTATTGTCAAAGCTCGTCGTCTTTGGCTCAAAGGTGGTTGGCATCCACCGGATGAAGATCCACGACAAGTAAAAGAGTTTTGATTTGCAATTTCTTTAACTGTAGAAGTGCATCACTCAACCCGGATTTCTCACAAAGCCTGAAAAAAGAAGAGTCAAAAACTGCCAAAATGACTAATATACCTGAATTCCAGCAGT
>NZ_JAAGOG010000332.1:0-5350 GCF_010747425.1 Nostoc sp. UIC 10630 | reverse complement strand
CTATGTTTTTACGCAAATATCAAAGTTTTGCCTCAAAGCTTTGAACAGTCTGGCTTTGGAGTTTTCGGACAAGTCTATTTAATCTTGCCAAAAGATACATTGGCACTTTATCGTTGATAGTCATCAAGTAAGGCATGGGGCTGAGGATATGTGCGCCATCAATACCACCGCCAGATGAGCCGATTTTTAAGTTATCACGGGTGACAGGCCAAGATTTTTGTTTGATGACCTCAACATCAGTCATACCGTATTTGGCAAAGAAACCCTTTTCTTTAGCAATAATTACGGGAGCAGCATCAGTTAGAGCGATGAATCCTAATTTGGCTTTGGTTGTTTCTACCTTTGGTGCATTCGCTACTGTAGAGACATTGGCAGCCGGAGCCGCAGAGGGTGCGTCGCCACCTGTTGAGGCTGTATTGCTACCGGAAGAACAACCATGAGCCAGGATAGAAGCCGCTGCCACAGTGGTGGTGGTTAAAATAAATTTTCTGCGCGAAAGATTTTTCATTTGTCCTTTGTTAATTGTTAAGGAACGTGGATTAAATAAGATCCACAACTTTTTTCTGGGGGTATTGTATTTAAATGCTCCTATGCATAAAATCTGGAAGTTAATAAATCCTCATCCCTAATTGTTAGTTGTGATCCACTAATCTATGAGTTACTAAAGCTTCTTGCCTTGGTTTTGCTCCAAAGTTTGTGAGAATACAGTTGGATAAACGCATCCGCATCATAAACTTGCCTAGAGTGACTGGGTAAAAAAACACACCTAACCCTTGAGTCGATGGCCTCGGTCTATTTCGCTCACTACTTCCCAAACTAGGGCGGCAAATTTATCTATTTCACCCTTGACGGTGAGTTCATCTTTTTCTGCCTTTAATTTCTCAAACTTGTTGAGGCTAGCTGTTATGGTACTTGCTGTGTCTTTCATGAGCTGATTCTCGTTGCAAATAAATAATATCAACCAGATCGTAGTCTCATGAGCTACTGAATCTACGAGGATTAGTGATGAAAAAATTTGATTCAGTTACGGTTTATTATCTGTAACTCAAGAGCATTAGAGCTAATTCCTAAAGAGAATCTTAAGGTTATCTAATTCCTTGCTGGACAAGACTTTCAGAGAATAAACGCTTTATTGGCTCAAATTCTTGAAACCCTTACGAATCAAAGACTTTACTCTAGTTTACAAATTAGCTCTTACAACCTGGAACCTAAGATAGTTAACATGTTTATCGTAAAATTCTCAATTAGTTAGGGAAAATCTATCGCTGTTTATATTTTGCAAATTTATTAAGAAGCCTTGGATACTGTTTATGTAACAATTTCGACATTTTTAAGTTAAAGCAAGATTTATATGAAAATAGTATAAAATGTTACGTTTTTTGGGTAAAAATGCAGTAAACGCATATTATTGATACATTTTCTGCATCACAAACAGCTAATGAGGGATGCAAAGCGCTTGCTGAACAGCATTTAGGATTGATGTATGTTAACTAAAACGCAGTAAGGCAAAAAATTCGCTTGCCCTTGTCATGGTTCAGAATTTGTGGTGGATGGTAAAGAGAGACCTAGCTACAACACCGCAGATCCTGCTGTTGGGCTTCTAAATCAGTCAACCTTTTTTCTAATTGCTTTATGCACTGCCCCATTTTCTCCACCAGTTCTTTGAAGCTGGACTTTGGACTAAAAGGCTAGAGAAAAGCAGTCAGCAGTAACACTGACTGCCGTAAAGTCAATGAAAGTAATCGATAAATCATTGACGTGATGATCCTGACACAACTAGAAAAATTCCGCCAAGCTATCTATGATTGTTTGGGGAAGGCCAAAGATGCAGTATTTGAATTGATGGATGCAGTATTAACCTAGCGTGGCAAAACTTACTAGAGAAGAGTAGAAATCCTGTAATCTTGACCTTGTAGGGAAATAATGGTGCAAAAACTTGGCAAGGAAAAGTCTAAAACCAGAGGCAACATCGTTTGAAGTACTCGATTGTGTTCAAAAAAAATGTCCTTCGTGCGGGGAAGCAATGTGGAATGAATTAAATACAAACATCTGTATAAGAGTGATCGGCAGCACCTGCTATACAATTACTGCTGTATGATTGGCAAGATTAGTAATTATCCCCCTAATAGACTATCAGTCCATCAACTGGGCATAGATTTATGAGTAGTTTGCTTTTATTATTAATAGGTTTTGGAATTTTTTTCTTGGCTTGGAAGACTCAAGATGAAATTAATCGCATTACGGCGATGTTTAGCGGGACAATTTCTCTAATTTGGGGGTTAGCTCTAGCTCCATTGTCATTGCAATTATTTATTGAGATTGTTTCACTTCTAGCGGCTTTCTCTGTTTGTATGCGTTGTTTAGGTTGTGGCTCAAACCGCAATTGATTTTTCAATTGATAATTTTTTAATTCCCTAACTATTTTTTAAATTTTTAAAAATCACTTGAATTGCAGCTTGGCAAGTTTGTTCTAGAATGTCATCTGCCGATATTGGGTATTTGCCGGGGTTTACAAATTCTCATCGTCGCCTATGGGGGTACTCTAATTCCTCACATTCCAGATGTTTACGGTACATCTGCATTACATCGTCTAGAGCCTGGATCTGGACGACGTTTACCTACAGAACATCTCGTCAGGATAGATGTAGAAAGCCTTTTAACTGACTGTTTACAGAATTCTCGTATATTTGTAGTTTCTTGGCATCATCAAGCGGTAGATAAAGTACCCCCTGGTTGGCGGGTTGTTGCTCATGCTTGGGATGATGGAGCCATTGAAGCTGTGGAGCATGAACACCATCCTTGGGCAATTGCTGTGCAATGGCATCCTCAGCTTTCAATTCTCGATCCCAATCATCAAAGAGTTTTTCTAGCTCTCGTTCAGGCTGCACATACAAAATACTTCTGGGATGACCCTAACCTCGCAACCGGGTCAGATCCAGCCTGATCCCCCCAAATTATTTGGTGCTGAAAATTGTTCTTGCAATTGTAATTATCTCCCCTATTTCTCCCCTATTTATCTTTAAATTCAAATCACAAGAGCAGAGAACACTATGCAAAACAGGCGGATACTCTCTGTCGGATTAATAAGTTAACAAAAACAGAATTGCAGGAGCTTAAATTGTCTTATAATTTCTCTCGCCGCCAAATTCTCAAGACCGCTGGCTTTATTACTGGCGCTGCTTCAGTAGGGAGTACACCGCTACTAGGCAATTTAATTACTGGTTCTAATACTGATAGTTCCGCACAAGCTGAAGAACCTAACAAGCTTGCAGCCCCGCAGATGGTTATTAATAGTCGAATGCTATATTTCGGCTGGATTCCGGAAGATTCTACCGCTGTGAAGTCCTTAGTCCCAAATCGTTTCACACCAAACTACAGGGGCGCAGTCTTCATGAACCAATATGTAGTCGATACTGATGAGCAGACTTCCGGCTTTGGTGCGTACTCGCTGACTTATCTTGGTGCCGATCTCCAAAACCTTGATGCCCCTAGCGGTGTAAACCCCGGTAGATGGTGGACTCACTACTTTAACTCTAGTTCTACCGTAATCAAATATGTTTTAGAGCGTGGCGTTCCTGCAACACCGGGACGTACAACTCTGAGCCTTAATGGCAATACCTTAATAGCTACAACCGAATCTAACGGTATTCCCATCATTCGCACTACTGCTAGGGTCAGTAACACCATTGCTAATGTGGCTAGTGGTCAATTGCGATACATCACGAAAAAAACCGATGGTTCATTCTCCAGTGGTGTTTATCCTTATGTTGCAGAGATCGTTACCCCTTGGCAAATTGTTGATTTGGAGTTCCTTCAACCAAGCCATCCTGTCTATGCTTTACGACCAAGACGACCGCTTGAAATTACCTTTGGCTTCTATGCTCCCCGTTCTTCTTTCTGTTATCCCGGTGGCGAACAGGTACTTTAACTGTAACAAATGATGCTGTCGTCTGTGAGCGGGGATGTGGTTATAAACCCAATACCCGCTATCAGCCTAGAACACCGATTCAGTATTCAGAGTCATGACGAAAAACTCGGGTTTCTTTTAGGCGCAAGAAGGAAATTATGGTTGAAATGGCCTAAAAATCAGGTTTTACAGCCTCGCCTTTTACTGAATCGGTGTTCTAGTAGTTCGCTTTCGTGACTTAGCGGGGTAAAGGTTTTAAATCCCTTATCCTTTCCCCAGCCCTCACAAGCGCATTTTTGGGTTGATAGACTACTACTGAAAACCTTACATGGCTCGCGTCTATGATTTACTTCATCCATGTCGAAACCTAATTTTAGTTTTTCGATTTTTTGGAGGAGAGGATAATGTTGAAGTTGACCTGTTTGGTAGCTTGCTTTATCTGGTTGGGACAATTCTGGTGACAATCACCTTCAATGTGCCACTCAATGATGCCCTAGCGATCGCCAAACCAGATAGTACTGAGGGTGCTATTCCCTGTGGGCTAGATATCTAACCAATTGGATGCTTCGGAACCATGTTAGGACAATCTTGAGTTTGGGGCAGCAGCATTACTGACTATCGCGCTCTGTGATCAAACAGTGCAATAGGAATATTTTGCATCAACTGTAAAAATAGGATAATTCTACTCATCAAAATGTAGTCATTTTTAAGTCAATATGAGTGTTCAAGCCGCATACGATAATTGGTCAACCACCTATGATGCTGATGAAAATCTGACGCGCGATCTCGATCAAATCATTACTAAAGAAACCTTCATGAGTAAGAGGTATAAATCAGTCGTTGAAATTGGCTGTGGCACAGGCAAAAATACATTGCTGCTGTCACAAATTGCCCAAACAGTCTATGCAGTTGATTTTTCAGCATCCATGATCGAGAAGGCGAAAGAAAAAGTAAATTCAGTCAACGTACTTCTTGCATCTATTATCGTGTCTGAAATCGAAATTATCAAAACTTTTGCCCTTCTTGAAGACCCCCGTCGCCGCGCCGGACAGAGACATAATCTACCATTATCTATCAATACCGATATTTTCAGCAGTTAGCGGAATCGCTGACGAGATTTAACGCTGAGTCTTTAACCAAAATGATTGATGCTGGGGTGGAAAATAAGCTTTTGAGTTGAATACGAAGTTAAAGGTGGGGACTGAAATCAACTTTCTTGCTTGATTTTGAGTCACCACCACTGACTACCAATCTTTGACAAAAAATTATCCTAGCTTACCCTCATCACTCCTATAAGTCATAGCTCTGGGCTTCCGTTTTCTAAGAGGGACTACTGATTTCTTGGGTGCTTGTGGCGGACGACATCTTTCACAGTAGAGCGGTCGCACACCAAAGGTTTCTCGTTGTGTGGGTTGTTCGCATTGCTTACATACGAAGTTGAAA
>NZ_JAAGOG010000331.1:0-5368 GCF_010747425.1 Nostoc sp. UIC 10630 | reverse complement strand
GGCAGGGGGGCAGGGGAGGTAGAGGAGAATAATTAATAACCAATGCCCAATGCCCAATTCCCCATGCCCAATGCCCAAATCTTAAACTCTACCTCGGAGAAACTGTGCCATTTCATTAGGAGTTGGTGACATTTCCAAAGCAGTTTCTTCAGTGATGCGACCCTCTTGATAGAGATTGAGCAAGGACTGATTCATCGTAATCATGCCGTCAAAACCAGCTTGTTTCATTAACTCGCCAATTTCATCATACTTACCGTCTTTGATCCATTCTTTAATAGCCTCAGTATTGATCAGCACATCGTGGAAAGCAGCTCGCTTCCCGTCAGTTGTGCGGCACAAACCTTGAGCAATTACCGCTACTAAAGACTCAGAAATTGCTACCCGCATTGCATCCTGTTCGTCACCAGAGTAGAGGTTGAGAATCCGTTCAATGGTTTTAACCGCGCTATTGGTGTGTAGGGTTCCCATGACCAAGTGACCAGTCTGAGCAGCTTTTAGGGCAGTGTTGACTGTTTCCTTATCCCGCATTTCCCCCACCAGAATCAAATCTGGATCTTCCCGCAAAGCTGCTTTCAAAGCGTTGTCAAATTTCCGGGTATGCATTCCCACTTCCCGTTGTTT
Organism: Nostoc sp. UIC 10630; assembly: GCF_010747425.1. Taxonomy (NCBI): domain Bacteria; kingdom Bacillati; phylum Cyanobacteriota; class Cyanophyceae; order Nostocales; family Nostocaceae; genus Nostoc; species Nostoc sp. UIC 10630. The sequence continues at coordinate 4,747 of NZ_JAAGOG010000331.1, read as the reverse complement.
GACTAAAGATTTGCGGCTTTGATGGATAAATTCGATTGGGTCTTCAATGGTAATGATATGCTTGGCCATCTCTTTATTGATGTAGTCAACCATCGCTGCCATTGTGGTGGACTTACCAGAACCAGTGGGCCCAGTTACCAAAATTAAACCTTTGTGGTGATGACAAATATCTCGAAAAACTGGGGGTAATCTCAACTGTTCCATAGTTAAGATTTTCAGAGGAATCAACCGCAACACCATTGCAGGCCCTCTAAGAGTGCCAAAAACGTTAATCCGCACGCGAGCAAAGTCATATTGAGTTGCTCCGTCAAATTCTAAGTGTTCTTCAAAGCGCTGAATTTCCGCCTCACTCATTACCTCCCGCAACCAACTCATAAAAGCTTCTTTACTTACTTCTGGATAATCCCATGATTGAATTTCTCCTCGGGTGCGGAAGCGCGGTACTTCACCGACACCTAAGTGCAAGTCAGAATATCCTTGATCGTAAGCTTCTCTGATTAACTTCTCTAAAGTGGGCCCCGCACTGCTGGTTTTAGGAAGAACTGAAGTAGGTATTGGCGGTGGACTAACCGGACGATGACCTGCAACAGGCGTGTTGGTACTCCTATCCATTGACATATCCAATGTTTGTGTCATCTGCCTCTGTGTACTAAAGGTTGGCGGAGGTGGTGGCATTGGGGGCATTGGGGGCAAGTTACGTTCGGTAACAGGGCTAGAATTTGATGGAGACTGTGATTCTGTCATATATCTTCACATTTGGCAGGTAAAAATTTGAATCAGTGAGAAGTCAAGTCACTTACTTCGATGACTTTTGGAAAATGCTTGCGTGCAAGCCCTAGTGGTGATGGGAGGCGATTGAAAATCTAGAACCACGGTCAATCCATTTCATCCACCTAAACTGGTATCTTTTTTTCCTAAGATTCCGCTACTCAGAATATTTAGAAAAATTATTTAACCTATATATAATGGTTAACACACCTAATAGCTTAGAACGCCTCAGGAAAAATCCAGAGATTACATAGTGCTTTGTGATACTTTCAAGAAAATATGAATATTCTCAGCCATTAGATGAGAAATTTATCTTGGGCATCAATACAAATTGCCAGCAATTAACAGCATAAATACTGACTATTCATTTATTCAGCCCATCTATCAATTATGAGAAACGCTATCAATTTTTATAAGAAATGTTAAGCTTGGTAGGAGCAATATCTGGGGATCAACGTTAAAAGCCCATAAGTTTTAGGTTATATACCTGAAGACAGATGCAGAAAGCAAGTTATTCTAATAGATATAAACTTGGTTTTAAATTCACAATTACAAAAAACTAACTGTAAACTTTAGTAAATAAATGCTCATTTTCCCGATTAGTTTTTATATACTGAATTTCACTGAGAAACAAATCAGTTAACTCGCCAAAAGCGAGATATCACTGAAATTAAAATTTGCTGTGTATTTTTGGGAGGAAAAGTCATGGTTTCTGCTCAAAGCTCTAATCTAGGAAAGACCTACTCCTTGTTGATGATTAAAAGCTTTTTAATATGGACTTTTACATTAGCAGTATGCTTGTTGGTTGTCGGTTTTCCATTAGTTGTCTTAATGGCTACGGTTGGATGTCTGTTATCGATCATCTTGCAATCTGTGATGCCTGTTAGTGCTGTTTTGCTCGTAGCAGGCGCTTTAATCATGTTTAATGTCATGGCAGTTGTATTTGCTGCGGGTGTGCTAACTATTAAAGGAGTTCATCCCAGTGAGGTTAAATGGTTAAGCTGGCTGCATGGAGAGGCAGACCAAATGCAGACTACTGTTTATGCTGCTTGCCCTTTAACTTGTGAGATTAAAATGTAGTCATCACAGGTGAATAAGACAAACAGTGCGTCTGCCCGGTTAAGCCGGGTTTTTTCATGCTCTCTAATAATAATGTGATTAAAATTGAATTCGATATACAGTTCATCTACCCGATTAAGCCGGGTTTTTTCATGCTTTTTATATAATTTTTCCTTTTATATTTATGATTTGTGTAATGATTGACCGTCAACTATTGACTATTGGTCATAGACCATTGACTATAACCATTGGCAAATGACAGATGACTAATGACTAATGACTAATCAAAAACGGGTTTGCATTATCTTGGGTACTCGTCCCGAAGCGATTAAACTTGCTCCAGTTATTCAGGTTTTCCAGAAGTCTTTAGCTTTTGAGTCGCAAGTAATTCTGACTGGACAACATCGGGAGATGGTTGAGCAAGTTATGCAGCTGTTCAACATTAAGGCAGATTATGACTTGGAAATTATGCAGGTTCAGCAATCTCTAAATGATATTACCTGCCGTAGTTTACAAGGGTTAGAAGCGTTATTTAAAGAGAAAAAGCCAGATTTAGTGGTGGTGCAGGGAGATACGACAACGGCTTTTGCCGCAGCTTTAGCAGCTTTTTATCAAAAAATCCCTATTGGTCATGTAGAAGCAGGTTTAAGAACTGATGATATCTTCAATCCTTACCCAGAAGAAGCTAATCGACGGTTGATTTCTCAAATTACTCAGTTGCACTTTGCGCCGACACCTTGGGCTGTGGAAAATTTGCACCGTTCTGGTGTTTTGGGTGAAATTCACATGACGGGTAATACGGTAATTGATGCGCTGTTGAATGTAGCTGCAACTCAAGCTGTTTGTAATGTACCAGGCTTAGACTGGGATTCATACCGCGTTCTGTTAGCAACAGTTCATCGACGGGAGAATTGGGGAGAACCCCTGCAAGCGATCGCAGAGGGGTTTTTACAAATCTTAGACAAGTTCCCTGATACAGCTTTGTTGCTACCATTACACCGCAATCCCACAGTACGAGTCCCGTTGCAAGAGCTTTTAGGGAATCATCCCCGAATTTTCTTGACGGAACCTCTAGATTATGGTGAACTAGTGGGAGCAATTGGGCGATCGCATCTTTTGCTCACTGACTCTGGTGGTTTGCAAGAAGAAGCCCCCAGTTTGGGAAAACCAGTACTGGTTTTGAGAGATACTACCGAAAGACCAGAGGCTGTTGTAGCCGGTACAGCCAAACTTGTAGGCACTACGAGTGAGAATATTTTTGCATCTGCGGCTGAGTTACTGAGCGATCCAGATGCTTATGAAGCAATGGCAAATGCAATTAATCCCTTTGGGGATGGTCATGCAGCAGAGCGCATTTTGCAGATTGTGCAAAATTACTTGGGTGTTTCATCCGAAATATCAACTTAGATTAAACAAAATACAAAATTTCTGTTTTTCAGGGTGTATAAAATCGGCTTTTCTTATTTGCATTCAACACAGTTTCAATGTTGTCAAGTTAGCATCTTGCCCGCTTTCAGACGGGCGAGATGTTTTGGATTTCTAAGAAAATAGGTATAACCTAGAAATGAGATTTTTCAAAAGTGGCTGGCTTATCGAATTGTCTCTAACTTTTAAATACCCAGAGCTGCTCTAGTTTCGGGCCCCACTGTACCATCTACAAGTAGACCTTTACTTGTCTGAAAGCTTCGGACTTGGTTAACAGTTTCTTGACCGTAAATTCCATCAACTCTGAGATTACCTAAAGCTGTCTGAACGTCTCTTACAAGCTGACCTCTAGAACCACGGGTAAGAATGACTGAACCGCCAACACCACCAGGTCTACTAGTCACAGGAGGGTTGTTAGGTTTATCAGCAACCCATCGGGCATAAACATATTTACCCGTAGAAAGCCGAGCAAAACCGTTTTCATACCTTTCAATCGCTGGAAGTGTTGCACCGTTAGATACACAATCAATATAAGAGTAGTTGGTGCTTGGACCTGTACGGATACGCAAACAACTGCCGTTAGTCTTTACATAAGCAGCCGAACTTATTTGAATTTGGGTAGCAGCAAAAAGTAAGACACCAACACCAGCTAAAGCTAACCAAGCTGAAGATTTAAGTAATTTTTTCCAATTGAACTTAGTTTTGCTGTTTGCAGATGCCTGTTTTTCAGCAATAACTATGTTAGAAGATTTAAGAGGTTCTTTCCCATTTAATTGAGATTTAGGGAGATTATATTTGGTGTTTCCAGATGCCTCTTCTTGAGCAACAAACATGTGAGAATAAGCAAGATATTCCATAATGCAGCCCTTTATATGAAGAAATGAGTACTCACAGAGAATTACTTTAGCCTTCTCTGTATTTATTCTTAGTATATTTTATATCTCTGTTCTTTCAAAGGTTTTTGCTGGTAGCAGAATTAAAAAAGAATAAAATTAGTCAAAAAATTCCTAAAAAAATACGATGTCTATCAAGGGCTACGCCAACACGCTGATTTAGTATAAAAATTACCAGGCGTTGGTATAATCCTCAATAGACATCGTATTTTCAAAATAATTTAAAGCTTTATTGCTTAGTGACTATCACCTTAAGCATCCAAATGTGTCAAGCGTATTCTTCGAGCATAACTAGACTAGCAACTGTAGAAGATAAATCATCTAAGTCTATCGGCTTGCATCGGTATATATCATAACCTGCTAATAATGCCCGATTCCGGTCTTCGTCGAAAGCAGATGCTGTCAGAGCAATAGCTGGAATCTTTCTCCCTCGCTTTGCCTCCAGATTTCTAACCTTCATGAGCAGTGAGCAGCCGTTTTCATCGGGTAAGTAAATATCACTAATAAAGATGTCTGGTTTAAAAACTGGACTTTGGACTAAAAGGCTAGAGAAAAGCAGTCAGCAGTAACACTGACTGCCGTAAAGTCAATGAAAGTAATCG
>NZ_JAAGOG010000330.1:0-5383 GCF_010747425.1 Nostoc sp. UIC 10630 | reverse complement strand
GGGTTGCGTTTCACTCCACCCAACCTACATAAATATATCTTTTAAAAAACTCTAGGTTTCAATATAGATGAGGTTTAGAACACAAATTCAATAATTTTGGAAGGACTTCTCTTCCAACCTTTCTTTTCGGTGTACACACATCTCTGTGTACACCAGAGTAACCCTTTTAGGAAGCATCACACAAAGCGACAATAATCACATAGAGGCAGGTTTATTCAGCTATTAAGTTAGCGATCGCTTCTACTAATTTACCTTGCTCTAATAATTTGGCAAGATGGCTGTGAAATTAAGCTGAAAGTACTTGCTTGGCATTAATTTTTCACGAATGGGGTAGTAGTACTTCATCTATGATGCTACTGGTGTTACATTTACCATTAAAAATATTTCGTTAAAAGCGCCTCACCTGGTTCTCCCATCTGGTATAATAGCTTTTCAATTTGTTTCATAGCGAGTGGCGAAGGTCGTGTTCGTCCATTTTCCCATCGGTTTACAGTGTGGAATGAAACCCCTAACATCGTTGCCAATTTTACCTGTGATAATTTGAGGCACTGCCGAGTCTCACGAACCAACAGTGCAATGCTTGGCTGTTTGATTGCAGTCATAGGCTAAATATATTTTTTTACAAGATATTGCAATATAGCAGATGCTATAACTCTGACTGCACCTATCTATGGTTATAAAGGTTGTAATTTGATCGTTATGTACTACATCAACTATCATGCAAGCTATTTAAGCTATTAATAGAGTTGTTCCAATCTAGGAAATAGAAAATATGAGAGTTTGGCTTGCTTGCTTTTTAGTGCTGTTTGCCTTGGCGGAATTATTTGACTGGTTGCAAGAATTTAATCTGCCATTACCTATCTATATTTTGGGTGGTGCTTTTTTAGCTGTTGCTTCTAACTATGATAAGATTGTGGGCTCCTATTTTGACGAGCCGAGTATCGAAGCATCGCTCGAACAACCCCGGTTAGATTCACTAACACCATCTACTAATCCTATTTCTTTCTCTATTGCCAGTGCTGTTGAAGATACTCCAACATCTCAAAAAGATGATTAGTGCTATTGCGCGACTCCGATGGCGAGCAATGGGAGAGGATAAGAGCTAACTAGCGTCATAGCCTGTCGTAGACATCGCTTATTTCTTTGGTAATGCTGCGTGTCAGCTTTCTTTAAGAGTAGGAATATGCCAAAATTTCTCACTAGCAAGTAAATTGCTACATTAATAGAGAAGCTGAGGTTAATTAGCTTTTAACCTAGAGTCCGAAAATTAACTTTTCCGCCTGCAACATCTACCCAATTCAGGCTACTGCCGCAATGCTGTGATTAGTGGACTATTAAAAAAACTCCGTGTCCCTTTTATCAAAGTTCAGGATTCCCGTGAAACTTCCAAGAACAAAAGCTGGTTGCAGATTATTTTAGTTACCAGTGCGGGAGTTACCGTGTTTATCTGGGGAATTCGGGAACTCAAATGGTTACAGCCTTGGGAGTTAAGAGTTTATGATGAAATGTTGCGATCGCGTCCAGCACAAGCACCCGATCAGCGGATTTTGCTAGTAAAAATCACTGACGACGATCTTAAACGAGAGAAATGGGCTCTATCAGATCGGACAATCAATCAGCTATTAAAAAAAATCGAGTCTTATCAACCGCGAATTGTTGGTTTATATCTTTTCCAACCAGAAAACAACAATTTGGCTATTAATTTCCAAAATCAAGATAACATCGTCAGCACTTGTTTGTTCAGCAGTTTGGGTAGAGATGAAATTCCACCACCACCCAATTTTCCTATAGATAATGTTGGGTTTAGCGATGTCGTTTCTGACAATGAAAACGACCAAATTCTCCGTCGTAGTTTGTTATTTGCTTACTCTACAGACAATAAATGTACAACATCATTTGCTTTTGGGGCGCTAATAGGAATTAATTATCTAGAGAAACAAGGTATTGAATACAAGTTTACTAATAAAAAAGAATTACAGTTAGGTAAAATCCTCTTTCCACGTTTACAACCTAATTCCGGTAGCTATCAACATCTGGATACAGATGGCTATCAAATATTATTAAATTATCGTCACCCTAACAGTTTTGCCGATCAAGTAACCCTTACGCAAGTCCTCAGTGGTCAAGTTAACTCCAGTTTATTCAAAGACCGTCTTGTAATTATCGGCACTACTGCGGCTAATTTACCTCCAGGCGGATTTTATACACCCTACAGTACTTTGCCAGATCAACCAGCCAGAATGCCTGCTCTGTTTATTCATGCACAGATAGCAAGTCAACTCATCAGTACAGTGTTGGATGGGCGACCTCTAATTTGGTATTGGCCCGACTGGGCAGAATTTATTTGGATGTGGGGCTGGTCGCTTTTAGGTGGAATTATCGTATGGCGGTGGCAAAATCCTTTGGTGTTGCTAGTGGTGGGAGGAACAACTCTACTTGGGTTAGTAGGAATCTGCATTGGTTTGTTTTTGCAGGCTGGATGGGTGCCTTTAATTCCCTCTGCTCTTACTTTGGTTGTTAGTAGTATTTGTGTGATTGCTTATACCAGTTACCAAAATCAGCGACAAACTCAGGTGATTATTCTGCAAGTTGAAAAACAACAAGAAGCGATCGCACAATTAAATATACTCTTAGAAGACAAAACCGCAATTCCCGATTCGTCTCTTGGTTTTCCTCTCCCAGTTGATTCACCAGAAATAAAATCAGGTAATTTGCTTTTGGGTGGACGCTACAAAATTTCTCAAGTTCTTGGTTCAGGTGGATTTGGTCGAACTTATTTAGCACAGGATACTCAACGACCGGGTAATCCTACTTGTGTAGTTAAAAAGTTAATGCCAGCCCGTCAAGATACACGATTTTTGCAAGTTGCTCGCAGGTTGTTTCATAGTGAAGCTGAGATATTAGAATCTTTGGGTAAACATCATCAGATTCCTGAACTACTTGCTTATTTTGAAGATGACCAAGAATTCTATTTAATTCAACAATATATCGAAGGACATACTTTAAGTGAAGAATTACCACCTGTTCAGGATGTGCAAAGCGAATCATTTGTCATAGAGATGTTAAAGCAAGTTTTAGAAGTTCTAGAATTTGTTCACCAGCATCGAGTGATTCATCGTGATATCAAACCAACTAATATAATTCGATGCGATCAAGATAATCGGCTGGTATTGATTGACTTTGGTGCAGTCAAATTGATGCAACCCCCGACTAGCGAGCAAACAGAATTAGCTACAGTAGCCATTGGGACGCGGGGTTATGCACCTCCAGAACAATTTGCCGGTCATCCCCGCCTATGTAGTGACATTTACGCTTTAGGAATGATTGGTATTCAAGCCATAACTGGAATACCACCGCAAGAACTCCATCCAGATCCAGAAACGGGGAATGTGATGTGGCGGCATACAGTGCCAGTCAGGGAAGAATTGGCGGTCATTTTAGATAAAATGGTTTGCTATCATTTTAGCGATCGCTATCAATCAGCCGCCGCAGTTTTACAAGATTTAAAACGTATGTAGTCCTAGCAAGCATCGCAAGGTAGGAATTTTAACTCTCACTCGTCAACTTCCGTCGTAATTCCCGAATTGCGGCGCTAGTATTACGCTCGTAGGCAATTTTTAAACACTCTGTGACTATCTCTGACACATTGATATTAGGGAAATAACGGCTACTGCTTTCAACAGTGTAGACATCGCCTTGCAATCTGTAAATTACAAGCTGGTTCTTCCTGAACAACCAAACTTCTGGTACTCGATAAGGCAGGTAGTCATTTACATCGGTGTAGCTGGTGATGTCTATCTCTACCACCAAATCGGGAGATGGATCAACACCCCAATTGATGCGATCTTTACCTGCAATTGCCTGCCAGTTTTCAATATAAAAACAGTAGTCTGGTTCTATACCACTTTCCTGTGGTAGTTCCATTGTGATTGGGGTAAATGCCTCGTATTCTCGCCCCAGATGATCGAGCAAAACTTTTACTACATCTGCAATTACACTTACTTTACGCCCATGTTCTGGTAGTGGTGCCATCAAGAGAATTTCTCCATCTCGATACTTGATACGAGGCGAAGAGCGATCGCCTAGTTGTTTATTCAGTGCTTGATAATCTTGCCAACTTCCGGGTAGGCGTACTACTGTGCCTGGGGGCAAATGGATTGTATCGGGTGTGACAACAGCGAACATAGAGCTAATACCTCCACTTCAACTGTAATACTTTAGTAATCAATTGCTACGACTAAAAAATACAGCAGCGACAATAATTAAACCTAAAAGTGCTAGAGGAACCCAAAGATTAGGAATATCTGACCAACTCATATTTAATTACGAATTACGTTAGCGGAGCGGGGCGTTAGCCCATTACGAATTACGAATTATCTTAAACCAATGCCTCCTTTAGCGAATTCTTCAACAGTTTTCTGTGAAAATTCATGAGTTGCGATCGCTTGCAACATTGCCAATGGTAAAGTCAAATGATGGGCCCCGGCTTGCAATGATGCGGCTGCTTCTTCAGGAGATTTGATACTAGCTGCCAAAATCTCTGTATCACTGCCTTTGAGGACGCTAGCCATATCTCGCACCAAGGCAATACCATCACCTAACAACCGGGTAGCTCGATTTACATAAGCTATGGCAATTTTCGCTCCCGCCTCCCGTGCTACTGCTGCTTGTGCTGCGCTGTAAATTGCTGTCACCGAACAGGTAATTTCTGAGGATAGAGTCGCCACCACTTCAAAACCTAACGGTGTTGCGGGAATCTTCAAAATTGTTTGTGAACCAATAATCTTGAAAGCTTTTCTACCTTCAGCTAGCATCCCAGCTTTATCAGATGCTACAAGTTGATAGTATAACGGGCCAGAGGTCAAGGCAACCAAATTTTTGAGCGTGGTTTCTGGTGGAGTATCGCTTTGAGACAACAGCGTGGGATTTGTAGTAATGCCTTTCACCCATCCCCAAAGCTTAACAACTTCGGCTTCAGATGCGATCGCTGAGTCTAGATATAGTGCCATAATTTTCCTGAATCGATTGTTAAAATTAATTTACCAGATGTGCAACTTAGACTTTCTTACGTACCAAAATATTCTGCACTATTTCCTAGCCCTTGGCATACTATTGATTCAGGACTGCCATCAGGAGGTAGTTCAGGAGTAGAATATTTTCCGAATCTATATCCCGAAGATATTCCTAGTTATATTCGACGTAATGAACTTTTCTTTGATGGCAAGAAGTGGAGATATAAAACACCTCACAAAAAAGTGTTTACACCTAATGGAGAGTATAATTTTGTAGTACAGAGAGGCCAGATATATAGGAATCATATTTGATTTTTGAAAAAGACTACGAGATAATACTGAGGTAAATATCGGTCTAAGAGTGAACCATG